>NZ_DAOMPX010000014.1:0-61944 GCF_035445025.1 Citricoccus sp.
ATGCTGCTGCTGGCCGCGGAATCCCAGGGTGCGCTGGTCGCGGCGGAGATGCTGCAGGACGGACTGCCCTGGCGCCGGGACGTCCACGAGGAGATGCTGCGGCGCCGGCTCGGGCCCCGCCCCCGGGAGGGCGAACGGCCGCGGCTGCTGCAGGAGCTGGCCCAGCGCATCGCCGCCGGCCTCGGCGTCCCCGGCCTCAATCCCGATTCTCCCCAGGACCTGCTGCGGGGACTCACGGCGGCCGGGGTGCGGGTGTCCTCCACCCGGGCCTGGGAGCTGAAGGAATGGGCCCGTGGCGGCGGTGCGGACTCGCCACGCCGCACGGAGCTGGTGGCACCCGTGCTGGAGTACAAGCACCTGTACCGGCTGTGGACGGCCAACGGCTGGCACTGGCTGGACGAGTGGGTCCGGGACGGCCGCTTCCACGCCGCGTACGCGGTGGGCGGCGTGGTGACCGGGCGCTGGGCCGCCCACGGTGGCGGGGCCATGCAGGTCCCCGCGGCCGTGCGGGATGCCGTGCGGGCGGACCCCGGATGGCTGCTCACCGTGGCCGATGCCTCCCAGGTGGAGCCGCGCATCCTGGCGGCCATGTCACAGGACCGGGCCCTGGCCGCCGCCGGCTCCGGGCACGACCTGTACCTGGCGGTGGCGGAACAGGGCCGGCGGGCCGGGTCCGGGATCGGCGACCGGACCCGGGCGAAGATCGCGCTGCTCGGTGCCATGTACGGGGCCACGACGGGTGACTCGGCCGTGCTGATGCCGCACCTGCGCCGCCTGTACCCCGAGGCCATCGGGCTGCTCGAGCGCGCCGCCCGCCGCGGCGAGGAGGGCGGCCAGGTGACCACCTGGCTGGGCCGGACCTCCCCGGTGGTGGGGCCGGACTGGCTGGCCGGCGTCCGGGACGTCGGCACG
Source organism: Citricoccus sp. (assembly GCF_035445025.1). Classification (NCBI taxonomy): domain Bacteria; kingdom Bacillati; phylum Actinomycetota; class Actinomycetes; order Micrococcales; family Micrococcaceae; genus Citricoccus; species Citricoccus sp. Next base: position 913 of record NZ_DAOMPX010000014.1, read on the forward strand.
GCCGAGGCCGAGTCCCGGTCCCGGTCGATGCGCGCGGCGGCCGGCCGGTTCACCCGCAACTTCGTGGTCCAGGGCACGGCGGCCGAGTGGGCCCTGTGCTGGATGGGCGAGATCCGGCGCCGGTTGCGCGCGGGCCACCGGGACCATCCGCGGGGGCTGCGGACCCGGCTGGTGTTCTTCGTCCACGACGAGGTGGTGCTGCACGGGCCCGCCGAGGAGGCCCCCGCCGTCGGACAGATCGTCACCGAGGCGGCCGCCACCGCCGGCCGGCTGCTGTTCGGGGCGGCACCGGTGGAGTTCCCGCTCACGGTCGCCGCGGTGGAGTCCTACGCCGAGGCGGGCTAGGACCGTTCCACCCGGGTCAGGTGTGGGCGCGGCACCGGGCCTGGTAGGTCTCCGTGCCGCCCACGTGCTCGGCCCGGGCGGCCCCGCCGGCCGTCGACGGCGTCCCGCTGGGAACGACCCGCACGTGGAAGGCGGCGTCCCGGCCGCACACCGAGCAGACGGCGGTCAGCTTGACCACCTCCTCCGCCAGGGCCATGAGCGCCGGCAGCGGTTCGAACGGCAGGCCGTCGAAGGTCACGCACAGCCCGGAGACCACGACCGTGAGCCCCTCCCCGGCCAGCCGCGTGACCACCGGGACCAGGTCGGAGCCGAAGAACTGGGCCTCGTCGATCGCCAGCAGGTCCAGGTCCTGGCCCGCCACGAGACCGGCCAGCCCGGCGGCGTCGGGCACGGAGCGGGCCGGGATGCGCTGCCCGGCGTGGGAGGCCACGTCCCGCGAGCCGTGCCGCACGTCCAGGGCGTGGTTGACCACCTCCACGGACAGTCCGGCCAGCCATGCGCGGCGGACCCGGCGCATCAGTTCCTCGGACTTGCCGGCGAACATCGGCCCGGCGATCACCTGCAGCTGACCGGTCCGCTCCCCCGCGAGGGCGAGCGGGCCGCTGCCCCACAGCCCGGTCACCGGGTGACCTCGCGGCGGGCACCGCGGACGACGCGGACCCAGGACCCGACCATGGCCAGCGTCGTGGCCGCCCAGGCCGCCAGGGCCACCCAGACCCACAGTTCCCCGACCCGGGCCACGATCGGCAGCTGGTCCGCCCGGCCCAGGTACATCCCGGCCACGGCGTACATGCCCAGCGGGAAGACGATGCTCCACAGCGTCGGGGTGTACCGCAGGGGGACCTTCTTCAGCACGTGCCGCCAGACACCGGCGGCGAAGAGCACCGGGATCAGCCACGTGGCGAAGCACCAGAGCACGACCGCGGCCCCCGCCACGAGGCCGCGGACGGCGTCCACCATCGGGGTGCTCTCCATCTCCACGATCCGCGCCCCGGCCACGATGGTGATGGCGATCGCGCCCATGGAGACCCAGTAGGGCGGCTGGAACTGCTCGGGCTCCAGCGGGTAGGCCAGCATCCGGTAGACCACCAGGATGGCCACGGCCACGTACAGCACCAGCCCGACCGACCAGGCGAAGACGGCCAGCATGGCCAGCCCCTGGCGCATCTCCGCCAGCTCGGGTTCCAGGGTGGCCGCCACCACGGCCACCGACTGCGCGGCGACCACCCAGATGAACCAGGTGCCGTTGGCGGCGGCGGTCACCGGCCGCTCGGACCGGCCCAGCACCGCGGCCCACGGCACGGCATAGCCCAGCAGCAGCCAGCTCACCGACCCGACCACGAGCAGCGCCGCGGCGGGCCCGATGATGCCGGTGCCGGCCAGCGAGGCTGCCAGCACGTCCGTGGCCGCCACGAAGGTGAACACGAGGAACGCCCTCGCGGAGTCGTGGAAGTCGGCCGCGTAGGCACCGCGATACGCCAGCAGCCGCCAGCCGTTGAGCACCACCAGCACGGCGTAGCCGACGGCGGCCAATACGATCAGCGCGGCAGAGAACCGGTCCCAGCCCCGCTGCGCCGCGCCGATGGACAGGATGCCCGTGCCCATCACGAAGGCGAAGTATCCCGGGGAGAGCCGCTCGGGCGTGAACCGGCGCAGCGAGGAGGACAGGGGTGGGCGCCGCGCAGGTCTCGTCACGGTGCCCATGGCCCCGATGCTAGTCAGCCGGTCCCGTTCCCGCCCATCCGGTAGCGCTCGGTGGAACCGGCGTCCGGGAACGGGGAGTCCGTCGGGGTGCGGAACGGCTCGGCCTCGACGCTGCCGGACGCCTGTTCCATGAAGTCCATCCACTGCGGCCCGGCCAGGGTGCTGCCCCAGAAGTGCTCGTGCTCCTGCCCGTTGACCCGGGTTCCGGCCAGGGTCTTCAGGTCCGTGTACCGCCCCACCCAGCTGGCCGTGGACAGCCCGGACGTGTAGCCGATGTACCAGGTGGAGGACTGGGAATTGTTGGTGCCGGTCTTGCCGCCCATCGGCACCCCCGGGTCCACGCCGGCCTCCTCCGCGTTGCGCCGGCCGATCTGGGTCAGCGTCTCGTTCAGCTGGGCCACCACCTCGGGATCGAGTGCCTGCTGGCAGTCCGGGCCGCCGACGTCGTACCGCTTGCCGGTCGAGTCCGTGACGGACTCGATCGCGCGGGGACGGCAGTACCGGCCGTCGTCCGCGAAGGCGGCGTAGGCCGCGGCCTGGGTCATGGGGGCGAACTCCTCCGAACCGAGGATGAAGGACGGGTTGCCCGGGTTCAGCGGCTGGCCGTCGTCCGCGCGGTGCACGCCGAGCCGGGTGGCCACGTCGGTGATGTCACACAGGTCCAGTTCCTGGGCCATGTTCACCATGACGGTGTTGATGGACCAGTACAGGCCGAAGTCGGCCGTCATCGGGCGCTTCATGTCGTCGATGACGTTGTTGACCTTCCATCCGCCCTCGTCCGGGATGGACACCGATCCGCCGGGCTGGCAGGAGGCGCGGAACTGCTCGCCCTGGCGCCAGTGGTCCTGGGAGGCGTCCACGAGGTCCGCCATGGACCGGCCGTCCTCCAGCCACGCCGCGGCCACGTAGGGCTTGAGCGAGGACCCGCCCTGGAAGCCGTTGCCCCCGCCCTGGGCGGCGTCCACGTTGAAGTTCAGCACGGTGTTGCCCCGGCCCTCCTCGGGTGAGTACCGCGTGTTCTGGGCCATCGCCCGGACGTTGCCGGTGCCCGGCTCGACCGAGACGAGGGCGGACCCGGCGCCCGAGGAGTCCGTGGCCGGGACGGTCTCCTCGACCGAGGCCTGGGCCTGCTGCTGGAGCTTCGGGTCCAGGGTGGTGGTGATCTCGAGCCCACCGCGGTGCAGCAGCTGCTCGCGGGACTCCGGATCCGGCCCGAAGGCCTCGTTGGAGCGGACCTCGTGCTGGACGAAGTCGCAGAAGTACGGAGCGGCGGAGGAGGAGATGCAGCCGGCCTGCTCGGGGTGGACGTCCAGGCCCAGGTCGCTGGCCGTGGCCTCGGCGTGTTCGGCGTCCGTGATGAAGCCCTGGGCCAGCATCGAGTCCAGCACCACGTTGCGCCGCTCCACAGCGGCCTCCGGACGGGTCTGCGGGTTGTAGCCGTTCGGGGACTTCACCAGCCCGGCGAGGGTGGCCGACTGGGCGATCGTCAGCTCGGAGGCCGGCACGCCCCAGTAGTACTGCGCCGCGGCCTCCACCCCGTAGGTGCGCCCCCCGAGCAGCACGATGTTCAGGTAGCCCTCGAGGATCTCGTCCTTCGTCATCTCCTGCTCCACCGAGACGGCGAGCTTCATCTCGCGCAGCTTGTCCATGTACGTCTTGGTCCCGGAGATCGTCAGCTTCTCCTTGCCGCTGAGCATGTCCGCGTTGATGAGCATGTTGTTGACGTACTGCTGGGTGATGGTCGAGGCCCCCTGCTCGGAGTCAGTGGAGGCGTTGTTCACGAGCGCACGGCCGATGCCCTGCGGGTCCACGCCGCCGTGCTCGTAGAACCGCTCGTCCTCGATCGCGACGATCGCCTCCTGCATGTTCGGGCTGATCTGGTCCAGGCCCACCGGCTTGCGGTTCTCCGCGTAGAAGGTGGCCAGCTCGGTGCCGTCCGAGGCCAGCACCCGGGACGGAACGCTGATCGGCTCCTCGCGCAGCGCTGTGGGGAACTCGTCGAGCAGCTCGGAACCGGTGGCCACGGTGGCGCCGCCGGTCGCGGCCAGGGGCAGGGCCAGCCCGGCCACGAGGATCCCGGCCAGGACGCTGGCGCCGAGGAAACCCAGGACCTTCCCGGTGGTGGTGGACAGTGCAGAGCGGACAGAACGCATCCGAAGACCCTCTCAACCGATCCTGACCGCCGGCTGGTCATGAGCCCAGAGCGCGCTGGTGGTGCGTGAGTCGGGTCACGGTGGTGCATGCCCCCGAGGACGTCGGCCGCGGCGGACACCGCACCCTCGCGTCGGCCCCGGTCCCGTTCGTAGGCTGGAACCCGACAGGAGCGCCGAGGTGGAGGGAGGACGCATGGAGGCGGTACACGTGCTGGTGTCCGGCACCGTGCAGGGCGTGGGCTTCCGCGCCACCTGCCGGCGGGCCGCGGCGTCGGCGGGGGTGACCGGCTGGGTCCGCAACCTCGACGACGGCCGGGTCGAGGCGCTCTTCGCCGGTCCCGCCGCGGCGGTGGAGGCCATGGTCGGGTGGTGCCGGTCCGGACCCGGTGCCGCGGAGGTCGAGGCGGTACGCGTCGACCGCCTGCAGGCCCCGCCGTCCGGCCTCCCCGGGCGCTTCGAGGTGCGCTGACGCCCCTGCCCGCCGCCCGTCATGGCCCGGAGGACATCGCCCCCTGCGGACCCGCACGGACGTGTCCCCTGGACGCGGACGGATCCTCCACCCGCCCCTCGCCGGCCGTTCGTCGGCGCCTACAGGACCAGGGCGGCGATGATCCCGCCGAAGAACAGCGGGATGTTGAAGTGCAGGAACGTGGGCACGCAGGTGTCCCAGATGTGGTGGTGCTGGCCGTCCACGTTCAGCCCCGAGGTCGGGCCGAGGGTGCTGTCCGAGGCGGGCGAGCCGGCGTCGCCAATGGCTCCGGCCGCCCCCACCAGGGCGGCGGTGGCGAGCGGGCTGAACCCGACGGCGGCGCACAGCGGCACGAAGATCGCCGCCAGGATCGGGACGGTGCCGAAGGACGAGCCGATGCCCATGGTCACCAGCAGTCCGACGACCATCATGACCACCGCCGCCAGCAGCCTGCTGTCCCCGATCCAGCCGGTCGCGGACGTCACGAGCTCGTCCACGGCGCCCGTCTCGGACAGCACGGACGAGTACCCCGAGGCCACCAGCATGATGAAGGCGATCGTGCCCATCATCGTCACGCCGCCGTGGGCGAGTTCGTCGGAGGTGCGCCAGCGCTCGCCGCGGAAGACGAAGATCACGAGGATGCCGCCGAGCGCGGCGATGACAAGCGAGCCGAACGCGATCTGGAGCACGAGGGTGACCGCGAGCCCGATCAGCACGACGACGTGCTGGCGTGTCCAGCCTGACTCATGACCCGAGCCCTCCGCACCGTCGTGCGAGGGACCGAACGCGAAGGCGGTGAGGTCCGGCGCGGCGTCCCGGTACTCCCGCGCCCGGCGGTAGCTGAAGAGGATCGCGATGACCAGGCCGATGACCATGCTGGCGACCGGGATCGCCATGGCCAGGGAGATCTGCCCGAGCTCGACGTCCATGCCGTACTTGGCCATCTCGTCGAGGATGATGTTCTGGAAGATCAGGCCGAATCCCAGCGGGATCAGCATGTAGGGGGCCTTCAGGCCGAAGGTCAGCGCGGTGGCGACGGCCCGGCGGTCCATCCTCATCCGGTTGAACACGCTCAGCAGCGGCGGGATGAGGATCGGGATGAAGGCGATGTGGACCGGGACGATGTTCTGCGACAGGCAGGCGAGTCCGGCGATCCCGAAGAGGGTCATCGCCCGCCGGCCGGAGATCAGCGGCAGGATCCGGCGGATCAGCTTCCCGGTGATCCCGGAGCGGGCGACCATGACCGACAGGATGCCGAGCAGGATGTAGCTCAGGGCGGTCTCCCCCTGGCCGCCGAGCCCGTCGACGAGGATGGTCACCGTCTCATCGGGGGTCAGCCCCGCGAGCAGTCCCGCGACGAGCGTGGCGATGAGCAGGGCGACGATGACGTTCACGCGGGCCAGGCTCAGCGCGGCGAGCACGAGCACGGACACGACGACGGGATTCAACAGCACAGCGGGGACGACCTCTTCGGTGGCGCGGGCGGCGTGATGGCGCATCCGCGCCCCGAAGAGTGTAGCCGGAGTACGGGTCTACTCACCCGCAGCACGGTGCCCTTACCGGTGACCCGACGGCGGCGGGCCCGGTCAGCCGAACAGGCTGAGCAGGATGCCCCCGACCGCCACGATGCCGGCGATGACCACGAAGACGTTCGAGATCGCGCCCCGGAACGGCGCCAGGGCGGGGACCTTCCGGATGGCGTACATCGGCATCAGGTAGAGCACGGCCGCGATGACCGGCCCGGCCAGTGATTCGATGAGTCCCAGGATGCTCGGGTTGAGCACGCCGGCGATCCAGGTGCTGGCGATGAGGAACACGCTGATCCCGATCCGCAGTCCGCGGTCGGAGAAGCGCCGGGACTGCGGGTCCACCATCCCGCGCATGATGCCCTGCGCGCCCTCGAACGCCCCGAGCCAGTGGCCGAAGAAGGACGAGCCGATGGCCGTGACAGCCACCGCCGGCCCGAGCCAGGCGATGATCGGCAGGCCCATGACGTTGGCCAGGTGGGAGAGCACCGGCAGGTTGGCGTCCTTGGCGGCCTGCAACCCCTCGGGGCCGAGGGCCAGCACGCAGGACCAGACGAAGCCCATGGTGAAGACCACCAGCAGGATGGAGGTGACGCGCAGGACGGAGGAGGCCTTCTGCACCGAGCCCGCCCCGTAGCGCTGGCGCAGGGACACCGAGAACTGCGAGATCGCCGGGGAGTGGTTGAACGCGAAGACCAGCACGGGGATCATCAGCCACAGGGACATCGCGAAGTCGCCGGCGGCGGGCACGGCCCCGAAGCCCTCGAAGGACCAGGACGGGATGAGCAGCAGGGTGACGGAGAACAGGACCGCGATCAGCGGGTAGACCAGCCACTGGGTGACGATCAGCATGACGCGCTGGCCGGCCACCATCACGGCGGACATCAGCAGCACGAGCACCCCGGAGAGCAACCAGCGCGGCCACGGGTCCATGCCCAGCTGGTTGACCATGAGGCTGTCCACGGTGTTGGTGATGCCGACGCCGTAGATGAGCACGATCGGGAAGATCGCCAGGAAGTACAGGATGGTGACCAGGCGTCCGGCGGCCTCGCCGAAGTAGTCCCGCACCACGCCGGTGATGTCACGGTCGGCCCGGGGCGAGGCGACCACCATGCGGGACAGCGCCCGGTGGGAGAAGTAGGTCATCGGCCCGATGATCAGCGTGGCGATGATCAGCGGCCACATCCCGCCCAGGCCGGCATTGATCGGCAGGAACAGGACGCCGGCGCCCACGGCGGTACCGAACAGGCCGATCGTCCAGCTCGAGTCGAAGCGGTTCCAGCCCGGCGCGGCGGCCGTGCCGTCCGGACGGCCGGGTGCCGGGCTCTCGAGGGTCGGGGCTGCGGCGGGGGCGTGGCCGGCTGGTCCGGCCTCGGTCCCGACGGCGACGGGCCCGGTGGGGCGGCTGGGTTCCATGGGTTCTCCTCAGGTGGACGTGGGACGGTGGTCCCCTCGTGTCCTCCCCGCTCTGTCCATGGACCTGAGAGTTTCGCGTCGTGCCGGCCCGGAGCCGGTCGGCCGCTTGCCCCGTCGGTGGTCGCGCGTGGGTGTGGCGACGCTTTCCAGAGGTGCCCAGCGATCCGGTACGGGGGCCTGAGAGATTCCCGGGGAGGGCTTGCTCCTTCGGCGTCGCGCATCTTAGGTGGTGCGGGATCTCTCCCGGACCGCTCAGTGGCTGATTCCGGGAGACAACTGTAATGCACCTCACACGGGTGCGTGAAATCGCGGCCGGGTCCTCACCGCGCGGGCGTGCTCCTGCGGGACTTCCGGACGATGCCGGTGTCCTGCATGTCCTCGAGCTCGCGGCCCTTCGTCTCCGGGACGAAGCGCCAGACGAAGAGGAAGGACAGCACCGCCATCACCGCATAGAGCCCGTAGGCCACGGTCAGCCCGATCTCGGCCAGCCACGGGAACGTGGTGGAGACCGCGAAGTTCGCGGCCCACTGGGCCGCCGCGGCCACGGCGAGCGCCCCGGCGCGAATCCGGTTCGGGAACATCTCCCCCAGCAGGACCCACACCAGGGGCCCCCACGTGGCACCGAAGAAGACCACGAAGGCGTTGGCCGAGATCAGGGCCACCGTGGACCACGGCTGGCCCAGCTCTGCGGCCGTGGTGCCGTCGGCGCCCTGGACGACCTGCGCGAAGGAGAAGGCCACCGCCATCAGGCCCAGTGAGGCCGCCATGCCCAGGGACCCGACGAGCAGCATGGGGCGCCGCCCCACCCGGTCCACCAGCAGGATGGCCACGATCGTCACCAGGATGTTCGTGACCGACGTGATCACCGTGATCGTCAGGGCGTCGGACTCCCCGAAGCCCACGGAGCGCCACAGCGTGGTCGAGTAGTAGAAGATCACGTTGATGCCCACGAACTGCTGGAACACGGACAGGACGATGCCGATCCACACGATCGGCCTCAGGCCCATCGCCGGTCCGCGCAGGTCGCGCAGGGACTCCCGCCGCTCGGACTCCAGGGTGTCCTTGATCTGCTCGATCTTGAGGTTGACCCGTTCGATGCCGGTGAAGTCGTACAGGACCTGGGCCGCACGGTCGAGGTCACCGCGGGCGACCAGGTACCGGGGTGACTCGGGCAGGCGGAACGCGAACGCCCCGTAGAGCACCGCCGGCACGGCCTCGGCCATGAACATCCAGCGCCAGGCCTCCAGTCCCCACCACAGCGTCTCGGCCGCGCCCCCGGCCAGGTTCGCGAAGAGGGCGTCGGACAGCAGTGCCACGAAGATGCCGGTCACGATGGCCAGCTGCTGCAGGGAGCCCAGCCGGCCCCGGACGCCGGCCGGGCTCACCTCGGCGATGTAGGCCGGGGCGATCACCGAGGCGGCGCCCACGCCCAGGCCGCCCACGACCCTCCAGATGATCAGGCTCCACACGTCGAAGGCCAGCCCGGAGCCGAGCGCGGAGACCAGGAACAGCACCGCCGCCAGCAGCATGACTCGGACCCGGCCGAAGCGGTTGGCGACGGGACCGGCGAACCAGGCCCCCAGGGCGCAGCCGATCAGGGCCGAGGACACGACGAAGCCGGTCAGCCCGGGTCCGAGTGCGAAGCCCGACTCGAGGGCGTCGACGGCGCCGTTGATCACCGCGGTGTCGAAGCCGAACAGGAAGCCACCCAGGGCGGCGGCGATGCAGATGCCGATCACGCGGATGTTCACGCGGTCGGCGGGATTCTTCGGCGTCATGACTTCCTCCGTGGGGGCGTGACCGGATGCCCCACCCTACTGCCGCTCCATGCCAGGGCGCAGGTCCTGGGACCCGCGAGGCCTGGGACCCGCCAGGCCGGGCCCGGGCCCGCGCTCCGGCCGCCCGCAACACTCTCCCCTTCGGGTCACTCCGACTGTAAGATGGATCTCAGTCAACTTAGGGTCATCCAGACCCTAAGTGGGAGGACGGGAGTCAGGGTGGATCAGCACACAGCCCGGTTGGCGGTGTCCACCGTCATCTTCGCGCTGCGTTCCGAGGCCGGGGACCCCCCGGCCCTGTGGACCCCCTTCGTGCGCCGCACCCGGGAGCCCCACCTGGACCAGTGGGCCCTGCCCGGCGGCTGGCTGCCGGACGCCGAGCCGCTCGAGGACGCCGCCGCCCGGACCCTGGCCGAGACCACCGGACTGCGCCCCAGCTACCTCGAGCAGCTCTACACCTTCGGCGCCCTGGACCGCTCCCCCACCGGCCGCGTCATCTCCGTCGTCTACTGGGCCCTGGTGCGCTCGGACGAGGTGACCGACGCCGCCGTGGGGAACAACGTCCAGTGGTTCCCGGCCGATGACCTCCCCGCCCTGGCCTTCGACCACAACGCGATCGTGGACTACGCCCTGCAGCGGCTGCGCACCAAGGTCGAGTACGCGCGGATCGCGCACACCTTCCTGGGTGAGACCTTCACCCTGGCCCAGCTCCGCTCGGTCCACGAGGCCGTCCGGGGCCAGCCCCTGGACCCGGCGAACTTCCGCCGCTCCATCACCGCCTCGGCGGACATCGTCGAGACCGGCGAGCGCCTGGCGGGCACCCCGCACCGGCCACCCCGGCTCTACCGCTACCGGCAGTTCACCCCGGGCAGCACCGACCCCATCCCCACCGAGCAGACAAGGACCCTCTCGTGACCACCACCGCCGACTCCCCCGCAGTCACTCCGCCGGACCGCTCCGGTTCCGGCCTGTCCCCGCGCGGCGCCTCCGTGCACCGCACACTGGACCTCATCGCCACCGGTTCCACGGGTGGCTCCTCCTGCTCCCCGGACCTGACGGCCGGGCCCTGGACCTTCGACGCCGGCACCCCCGGGTACGGACCGGGCGCCTCGCAGCAGGACGCGATCCCCGCCGGTGCACCCCGGCAGGGCGCGCTCCCGGAGGAGTACCAGCGCGCCTCCGACGAGGAGCTCCACGAGCGGATCCGCGTGGCTAAGGAGACCCTGGGCGAGAGGGTCGTGGTGCTCGGCCACTTCTACCAGCGCGACGAGGTGGTGGCCCACGCGGACTTCGTGGGCGACTCCTTCCAGCTCGCCAAGGCCGCCAGGACCCGCCCGGAGGCCGAGGCCATCGTCTTCTGCGGCGTGCACTTCATGGCCGAGACCGCGGACCTGCTCTCCACCGAGGACCAGGCGGTCATCCTGCCGAACCTCGCCGCGGGCTGCTCGATGGCGGACATGGCCGACCTGGACTCCGTCGCCGACTGCTGGGAGCAGCTCGAGGAGGTGTACGGCACCGCGCCGGACGAGGCGGGCCGCGCTCCGGTCATCCCGGTCACCTACATGAACAGCTCGGCCGCCCTGAAGGGCTTCGTGGGCGAGCACGGAGGGATCGTCTGCACCTCCTCCAACGCCTCCTCCGTCCTGGAGTGGGCCTTCGAGCGCGGCCAGCGGGTGCTGTTCTTCCCGGACCAGCACCTGGGCCGCAACACCGCCAAGGCCATGGGCATCGGCCTGGACCGGATGCCGCTGTGGAACCCGCGCAAGCCGCTGGGCGGCAACACCGAGGAGGAGCTGCAGCAGGCCAAGGTCCTGCTGTGGCACGGCTTCTGCTCGGTGCACAAGCGCTTCACCGTGGACCAGATCGCCCGGGCCCGCGCCGAGCACCCGGACGTCCACGTGGTCGTGCACCCCGAGTGCCCGATGCCGGTGGTCGACGCCGCGGACTCCGCCGGCTCCACGGACTTCATCGTCAAGGCCATCCAGGCCGCCCCGGACGGTTCCACCTTCGCGATCGGCACCGAGATCAACCTCGTCCAGCGCCTGGCCGCGCAGTACCCGCAGCACACCATCTTCTGCCTGGACCCGGTGATCTGCCCCTGCTCCACCATGTACCGCATCCACCCCGGTTACCTCGCCTGGGTGCTCGAGTCGCTGGTCGCCGGTGAGGTGGTCAACCGCATCCAGGTGCCCGCCGACGTCGCGGACCCGGCGCGGGTCGCCCTGGAGCGGATGCTCACCGTCGCCCCCGCCGCCCGTCCGGTCCCGACGCCGGCCGGTCCGGACGCGGGCGGGGCCGCGGCCGGTGCGGACGCCTCACCCGCGGGACCGGCCACGGGGGCGACGCGATGAGCGCCTGGTCCCAGCCGGTCGGGCGAGTCCAGGTCGAGCGGATCGTCGCCGCGGCCCTCGAGGAGGACGCCCCCTGGGGCGACCTCACCTCGGAGGTGCTGGTGCCGGCCTCGGCCACGGGGACCGCGCGACTGGTGGCCCGTGAGCCCGGCGTGCTGAGCGGCACGGCGGCGTTCACGGCCGCCTTCCGGCTCGTGGACCCGGAGCTGTCCGTGAGCACCTGGGTCCAGGACGGGGCGGCGTTCGAGGCCGGCACCGTGCTGGCCGAGGTCAGCGGCCCGGCGCGCGCGATCCTGCGCGGCGAGCGGATCGGCCTGAACTTCGTCCAGCGGATGTCCGGCATCGCCACCGAGACCTCGCGCTACGTGGCCGCGGTGGCGGCCACCCCCGCGCGGATCGTGGACACCCGCAAGACCACCCCGGGCCTGCGCGTCCTGGAGCGCCAGGCGGTGCGCGACGGCGGCGGCCACAATCACCGGCACTCCCTCTCGGACGCGGTGATGGCCAAGGACAACCACCTGGCGTTCCTGGCCGGTGCCGGCGTCAGCCTGACCGAGGCACTGGTGCGGGCCCGGCACCTGCTCCCCCACACGGCCCACCTGGAGGTCGAGGTCGACCGGCTGGACCAGATCCCGGACGTGCTCGCCGCCGGGGTGGACACGATCATGCTGGACAACTTCACCCTGGACGAGTTGCGCGAGGGCGTGGCGATCATCGGCGACCGGGCCATCGTGGAGGCCAGCGGCGGCGTCAGCCTGGACACGGTCGCCGACATCGCCGCCACGGGCGTGGACGTGATCTCCGTGGGGGCGTTGACGCACAGCGTGCGGTCCCTGGACCTCGGGCTGGACGTGGGGACGTGATCTACCTCGACCACGCCGCCACCTCCCCCGTGCGGCGCGAGGCGCTGGAGGCGATGTGGCCGTACCTGACCGGGGACTTCGGCAATCCCTCCAGCCACCACGGCCTGGGCGAGTCCGCCGCGGCCGGGCTCGAGGCCGCCCGGCGGTCCGTGGCCACGGTGCTGGGCGGGCGCGCGGCCGGCGTCGTGTTCACCGGCAGCGGCACCGAGGCGGACAACCTGGCCGTCAAGGGCATCGCCCTGGGTGCGCCGCGCGGCCGGCACCTCATCACCACGCCGCTCGAGCACGAGGCGGTGCTGGCCTCGGTGGACTACCTGGTCCGCGCGCACGGTTTCACCGCCGATCACCTCACCCCGGACGAGCACGGTCTCGTCTCCCCGGCGGAGCTCGCCGGGCTCATCCGTCCGGACACGGCGCTGGTCTCCGTGCAGTACGCCAACAACGAGATCGGCACCGTCCAGCCCATACCCGAACTGGCGGCGGTGGCGCGGGAGCACCGGGTGCCGTTCCACACGGACGCGGTGCAGGCGGCCGGTTGGCTGGACCTGGATGTGGGGCGCCTGGGCGTGGACGCCCTGAGCCTGTCCGGGCACAAGGTCGGGGCCCCCAAGGGGGTCGGCGTCCTGTGGGCCCGCAGCCGGCTGGCCCTGGAACCCGTCGTGCACGGCGGCGGCCAGGAGCGCGGCCGGCGCAGCGGCACCGAGAACGTGGCCGGCGCCGTGGCCCTGGCCACCGCCCTGGCGGCCGCCGAGGCCGAGCGGGCCGGCGTCGGGCCCCGGGTGCGCGCCCTGCGGGACCGGTTCGTCGAGCAGGTGCTGCGCGAGGTGCCCAGCGCGCGGCTGACCGGAGATCCGCAGCGGCGGCTGCCGGGGACGGCGTCGTTCGTGTTCGCCGGCACGCACGGGGAGGCCGTGCTGCTGGAACTGGAACGGCGCGGGGTCGTCTGCTCCTCCGGGTCCGCCTGCGCAGCCGGCTCGGATGAGCCGTCCCACGTGCTCACGGCGCTGGGCGTCCCGGCCGGACTGGCCAGGACCGCGGTGCGGTTCACCTTCGGCCCTGACTCCGCGGAACAGGACGCGGAGCTGGCGGCGAGCGCCGTGCGGGACGCCGTGGTGGCGGTGCAGGGGCTGCAGACCGCGGGCTGACCCGGCCCGCCCGGCCGCTCAGCCGGCCACGCCGGTCCATCCGCAGAAGGCCAGTCCCACGACGATCCCGACGATCGAGCCGAGCACCACCTCGGCGGGCTCGTGCCGGGCCAGGCGCACCCGGGACCAGCTGACGCCGAACCAGAGCGGGACGAGGACGGCGAGCAGTGTCCAGGCCCCGGCGACGGCGGGGACGACCACGGCGGTCAGCGCACCGATGAGGGCGTGGACACTGACCTTGATGCGGGTGTTCAGGGCCATCACCACCAGCAGGGTGCCCACGGCCAGGACCACCGCGGCCCGCATCACGGTGCCGGTGGGCACGAGGAAGGCCAGGGCCGCCCCGAGGAGGATGGACCCGAGGGCCAGGGCGTAGAACAGATGCCGTTGGGTCCGGTGGACGATGAACTTGTCCGTGACCACCTTCCGGTGTGTCATCACGAGGGAGATGGCCTGCGGCACGACGGCGATCGGCACGACCGTGAGCAGCGCGCTGCGCGCCCAGTGGGGATCGGTGTGCACGGCCACCACCACGAGGACCACGGCGACCAGGACGAAGGGGCTCGCCGCCTCCGTCAGGACCGTGGCCAGCCGGTCCAGCCCGCGCGCACCGGCCCTGCCTCCGCGGCCGTCGTGCCTCGTCAGGTCGTTCGTCGTTCCCGTCATCGTGCCCCTTCCCCGGCCAGTCTAGGAGCCCGAGGGACCGCCGCCGTGCGTGGCACGGGGTCTGGCCGCGGCGGGGCAGCCTCCGTTACGGTGGCCAGCACGACCCCCGGGCGCACCGGCCCGGGCCGAACCCCGGAGGACACCATGGCCAACAACGTGTACAACGTCACCGAGATCGTCGGGACGTCCCCTGACGGCGTCGACGCAGCGGTCACCAACGCCGTCACGGAGGCGGCGAAGACGTTGCGGAACCTGGACTGGTTCGAGGTCCAGTCCATCCGGGGTCATATCGAGGACGAGCGGATCGCCGACTGGCAGGTGACCATCAAGCTGGGCTTCCGGCACGAGGGCTGAGCCGTGCGGGAGCTCCCCTCACCCGGCATCCTGACGGCCTGGGAGTTCCCCCGCGGGCCGGCGGACCTCGGTCACGGCCCCCTCCTGCAGGCGGGCGGCGGAGCGCCGGTCCAGCCACCGGGGCACGGCGGCACAGTAGTCCTCGTACGCGGCGCCGAACCGCTCGCGGAGTGCCCGTTCCTCCGCGGGGATCTGGGTGCGGTCCATCAGCATGACGAAGGCCGCCACCGGGACCCACGCGGCCCAGCGGCCCCGCCGGATGGCGTGTGCGGCCAGGAGCCCGGCCATGCCGAGATACATCGGGTTCCGGGTGACCACGTTGGGCCCGCTGGTCACCAGGGTGGAGGCCCGCTCCGGTTCCCGGGGGTCGACCGTCGTCCGGTACACCAGGAACTGGGCCGACGCCCCGATCATCGTGACGGCAGAGGCGGTCGCGACCGTCTGGGCAGCTGCCCGCCGGAGCGGTCCTGCTGTCGCGCCGGCCGGCAGGATGCGCTGCAGGGCGGCGGCGGACAGTGCCAGAAGGGGCGGGGGGATCCGTGGGTTCTCCATCCAGTGATTGTGCAGGTCACGGCACGGAGGCACCAGAGGTGAGGCGTGGCACCCCGCCCCGGACCGGCTCTCCGGGTGTCAGCTCACCCGGCCGGGGCCGCGTCCGCATCGTCCCCAGCGCCCGGGGCAGCCAGCGTGGCCTCCCGGGAGCGGCGCCGGGACTGCGCCGGCGGGGCCAGGTCGAGCTGCCGGTCCAGCGCGAGGGCCGCGTCGATGAGCGCCAGGTGCGTGAAGGCCTGCGGGAAGTTGCCGATCTGCTCGCCCGTGAGGGCGATCTCCTCGGAGTAGAGGCCCAGGTGGTTGGCGTAGGTCAGCATCTTCTCGAAGGTGATCCTGGCCTTGTCCAGACGACCGGACTCGGCCAGCGCGGCGACGTAGGCGAAGGTGCACAGCGAGAACGTCCCCTCCGTGCCCCGTAGGCCGTCCGGCGAGGCCTCGGGGTCATAGCGGTACACCAGGCTGTCGGTGACCAGCTCACCGTCCATCGCCTCCAGCGTCGAGCTCCACATCGGGTCGGTGGGGCTGATGAACCCGAGTGTCGACATCCTCAGCAGCGAGGCGTCCAGCACGTCGGTCTCGTAGTGCTGGCGGAACGCCTGCCGGGTGGGGCTCCAGCCGCGGTGCATGATCTGGGTGTAGATGGCGTCCCGTTCGGCCCGCCACCGCTCCAGGGGCGCGGGCCGTCCGTTGTCCGTGGCCAGCCGGATGCCGCGGTCAAGGGCCACCCAGTTCATCAGGCGGCCGTAGGTGAAGTCCTGGCGGCCGCCGCGGGTCTCCCAGATGCCCTCCTCCGGCTGGTCCCAGTTCTCGGCGACCCAGTCCAGGAGGTCGCAGATCCGGAGCCAGCCCTGATGGGTGGCCCGGAGACCGTGGCGCGAGGCCACGTAGAAGCTGTCCATCGCCTCACCGTAGATGTCCAGCTGCAGTTGTCCGGCCGCCCCGTTGCCGATGTGCACCGGCCTCGACCCGCGATACCCCTCCCAGTGGTCGAGGACCTCCTCCGTGAGGTCGGTCGATCCGTCGATGCGGTACATGATGTTCAACGGGCCGTTCCCGCCGGGGTGCGCCTGGTCCTCCATCCGTTCCCTCAGCCACCGGGCGAGCGCCGCGGCCTCCTCGGAGAACCCCAGTCCCAGCAGGGAGTAGACGGAGAAGGACGCATCACGCACCCACGTGAAGCGGTAGTCCCAGTTGCGCTCCCCGCCGATCTGCTCCGGCAGGCTGGCGGTCGGTGCCGCGACCAGGCCGCCGCTGGGCGCGTAGGTCATGAGTTTGAGCGTGATGGCGGAGCGGTGCACCATGTCGCGCCACCGCCCCGCGTACGTCGACCCCCCGAGCCACGCCTCCCAGAAGTCCACCGTCTCGTCGAACAGCCGCCAGGCCTCGGCCACGCGCACTGACCGGACGGGGCCGGCCACGCCCGTCTCGATGAACAGGCCCCGCGCCTGGCCGGCGGCCAGGGTGAGCTCGACGTGCACGTCGCCGCCGTCGAGCACCCGCACCCGGCCCAGTCGCTCGTCGTCGGGTTCGCGGACCAGGTGCGCCGTCATCGACGTGCGGGGGCCCTCGAAGACCGCACCGTCCTCCGTGACGCGGGTCTGGTGTGGCTCGCGCCCGTAGTCGAACCGCGGGGCGACCTCGATCTCGAAGTCCATCTGCCCGCGCACGCACCGCACCATGCGGACCAGGCGCCGGCCCGGAGTCGCGGCCGGACCGGCCACCGGCATGAAGTCGACCACCTCCCCCACGCCGGCCTCGGTGATGAACCGGGTGACCAGCACCGCGGTGTCGGGGAAGTACATCTGCTTGCCCGTGAAGACCTCCGCGGTCGGGCGCACCCGGCAGCGGCCACCGTTCGCGGCGTCGAGCAACGCCCCGAAGACGCTGGGCGAGTCGAACCGCGGTGCGCAGAACCAGTCCACCGACCCGTCGGTCGCGACGAGCGCAGCGCTCTGGAGGTCACCGATCAGACCGTGGTTGGCGATGAGCGGGTAGTCGGTCATGGCAGAACCCTTCGTTGGACGACGGGGCCGCACCGCCGGCGGTGCAGACGTGTCGTTCTCAGGGTCGGGCGTCGGGACCGCGGCCGCATCATACGCGGCGGGTGATGTTCCGGGATGCCCGACGGCGGCACGATGGCCACGGGCCCCGGGCGCGGGGACAGGTCTCGACTCGAGTGGGGTGCCAGATGACCGGAAACGGAATGGACGACCGACCATCACGTGCCCAGCGCGGGGCGCTCCTTCCCCTCGCCCTGGCACAGTTCATCTGCAGTTTCGCGGGATCGAACATGAACGTGATGATCACCGACATCAGCGAGGACCTGGACACCACGGTCCAGGGCGTGCAGATCGCGATCACGGTCTTCCTGCTGGTCATGGCGGCCTTCATGATCCCCGGGGGAAAGCTCACCGTCCGGTACGGCCGCAAGCGGTGCTTCATCACCGGCCTCATCGTCTACGGCGTCGGCGCGCTGGTCAGCGCCGTGTCCCCCGGACTGGGTGTGCTCATCCTGGGCAACTCCCTCCTCGAGGGCATCGGCACGGCGCTGCTCATCCCGCCCGTCTACATCCTCGCCACGCTGTACTTCGCCGACCTCACCTCACGGGCACGGGCGTTCGGCACCATCAGCGCGATGGCCGGCGTCGGGGCCGCGGCCGGGCCGCTGATCGGTGGGGCCATCACCAGCTTCATCAGCTGGCGTGCCGCCTTCGTGTTCCAGGCGCTGATCATCGCGGTCATCGTGCTGCTGAGCCGCCGGCTCGTGGATCCCCTGCCGGCCGAACCGGACCGGCCGTTCGACACCGTCGGCGCGGCGACCTCGGCGGCGGGTCTCATCCTCATCGTCGCGGGCATCCTGGCCGCGGACGACAACGCCTGGCTCATGCTCGCCCTGCTCGCGGCCGGCGCCCTCCTGCTGACCCTGTTCTTCACGATGGGGCGGGCCAAGGAACGGGCCGGGAAGGAGCCCCTGCTCTCGAGCGCCATGTTCCGCGACCGGACGGCCAACCTGGGGATGATCACGCAGAACCTCCAGTGGCTGATCCTGATGGGCGTCTCATTCACGGTGGCTGCCTACCTCCAGGTGGTCCGGGGCTACGGTGCGATCGAGTCCGGCGTGATCTTCACGTTCGCCACCCTCGGGATCCTGCTGTCCTCGATCGGTGCCCAGCGCTTCGCGGAGCGGCGGCCGCAACGGACCCTGATCATCGCGGGTTTCGCCATCACCGTCGTCGGCATCGGCGTCCTGATCCTGATGGTCGACGTCTCCCCCAGCGCCTGGGCGTTCTCACCGGGCCTGTTCCTCATCGGTTTCGGTCTCGGCGGCATGCTCACGCCCTCGGTGAACATCGTGCAGTCCGCCTTCGCCGACGAACTCCAGGGGGAGATCTCCGGACTGTCCCGGAGCGTGTCGAACCTGGGCTCCTCGCTCGGCACGGCGATCGCGGGCACGATCCTCGTCGCGGGCCTGTCCACCGGCGCCTACGCCACCGCGATGATCGCACTGGCCGTCGTGGGGCTGCTCGGACTCGGGCTCGCCACGTTCCTGCCGCGCACCCCGGCCCCGACGGGTGCCCGTGCCTAGCGTCACAGCGGTAGGACGGATGTCCAGGAGGATCCTGGTCCCGGCCCCGACCGGTGCCACCGTCCGCGGTGAGGCACACTGGTCGGGTGGATGACCTGCACGTGCCCCCGGGCCCCGGAGCACCCAGTGGCCTCACGGTGTCTGAGGGAGAACTGGTGGAGCAGTTCTCCCGGTCCTCCGGTCCCGGGGGCCAGGGCGTCAACACCGCTGACTCACGCGTGCAGCTCAGCCTCGACCTGCGGACGACGACGGCGCTGAGCGACACCCAGCGTGCCCGCGCCCTCGACCGGCTCGCCGAGCGGCTCACCGGGTCGGTGCTCACCATCACCGCCTCCGAGCACCGCTCGCAACGACGGAACCGCGCCGCCGCGAGGCAGCGCCTCGCCGGATTCCTGCGCGAGGCCGTCGTCCCGCCGGTCCCGCGACGATCGACCCGGCCCACGCGTGGCTCACAGCGTCGGCGGCTGGAGGCGAAGGGCAGGCGGTCCGAGGTCAAGCAGAACCGTCGGCGTCCGCGTCACGACTGAGGCCCCGGCGGGGACGGCAGCACCGTGGCGGCCCGCCTCCGGCCGGGCGACGACCGTGCCCCGATGCTTGCGGGCCCCCGGGGAGCGGGCCGAGAATTGCCGTGGGTCCTGACGACCCACGGAGCGAAGGAGATTCCGATGTCGGACTATGAGCTGAAGAACGTCTCGGCTCCCGACGAGGTCAGGGAGTTCCCGCTGGGCACGGGCGAGATCGTCACCATCGGGGGTGGGCAGGTTGCCCTCATCACCCTGCAGCCCGGCTGGAAGTGGTCGGAGCACGTCAAGCCGGTGGCCGGCACCGATCTCTGCGAGGCGCCGCATTTCCAGTACATGATCTCCGGTCAGGTGCACATCCGGATGGCGGACGGCAGCGAGTTCGACGCCCGCGCCGGTGACGTGGTGGTCGTCCAGCCCGGGCACGATGCCTGGGTCGTCGGGGACGAACCCGCGGTCACGGTCGACTGGGGCGGCGCGCACGTGTGGGGCAAGCCGCAGGGCTGAGGGGCCTCAGCGCCGCCGCTCGGTGACCTGGCCCGCCTCGACGTCCCACCACCGGTCCGTGCGCACGGTCGCGAGCATCCTGCGGTCGTGCGTCACCAGCAGCAGCGCCCCGTCGTAGGACTCGAGGGCCTGCTCCAATTGCTCGATGGCCTCCAGGTCCAGGTGGTTCGTGGGCTCATCGAGGACCAGGAGGTTGACCCCGCGCGCCTGCAGCAGGGCCAGCCCGGCACGCGTGCGCTCCCCCGGGGAGAGTTCGTCCACGGGACGGTTCACGTGGTCCGCCCGGAGCCCGAACTTGGCCAGCAGCGTTCGGACCTCGCCCGTCGCCAGCTCCGGGACGAGCGCCTCGAACGCCCCGGCGAGCGGCCGGGTCCCCGCCAGCAGGGAACGTGCCTGGTCGACCTCCCCGATCTGCACACTGGTTCCGAGGGTGGCGGACCCCTCGTCCGGCAGGTGCCGGCCGAGAAGTCCCCGGAGCAACGTCGACTTGCCGGCCCCGTTCGGACCCGTGATGCCGATGCGCTCCCCCGCGTTCACCTGGAGGGACACCGGCCCGAGCGTGAACGACCCGTGCCGGAAGACCGCCGCGCTGAGCGTCGAGACCACCGAGCTCGATCGCGGTGCCGCGCCGATGCTGAACTCGAGCCGCCACTCCTTGCGCGGCTCCTCCACCTCCTCGAGCCGCGCGATCCGGCTCTCCATCTGCCGCACCTTCTGGGCCTGCTTCTCACTGGACTCGGTCGAGGCCTTGCGCCTGAGCTTGTCGCTGTCCGGCGCCTTGCGCATCGCGTTGCGCACGCCCTGGCTGGACCACTCCCGCTGGGTCCTGGCCCGGGCGACGAGGTCGGCCTTCTGCCCGGCGAACTCGTCGTAGCGTTCCCTCAGCTGCCGGCGGATCGTCGCCCGTTCCTCCAGGTACGAGTCATAGCCCCCGCCGTACACGCGGTTCGACCCCTGCGCCAGGTCGAGTTCCAGCACCCGTGTCACGCAGCGCGCGAGGAACTCCCGGTCGTGGCTGACCAGCACCACACCGCCGCGCAGGCCGCGGACGAAGTCCTCGAGCCGCTCGAGGCCGTCGAGGTCGAGGTCGTTGGTGGGTTCATCCAGCAACACGATGTCGAAACGCGAGAGGAGCAGCGCCGCCAGTCCCACGCGGGCCGCCTGGCCTCCCGAGAGCGAGGTCATCAGCGCCTCCTCGACCGGGACGCCGTCGAGGTCGAATCCGAGCTCCGCGAGTACGGCCGGAAGCCTCTCGTCGAGATCGGCGGCGCCGCTGGCCAGCCAGCGGTCCAGCGCGGACGCATAGGCGTCGTTCGCGGCCTCGGCGTCCACCGGGTCGGCGAGCGCCTCGGCCGCCGCGTTCATCTCCCGGGTCGCCTGCGCGCATCCGGTCCGCCGGGAGATGTAACCGGCCACGGTCTCACCGGCGACCCGTTCGTGCTCCTGCGGCAGCCAGCCGACGAACGCGTCAGCGGGAGAGAGGGACACCGACCCTGCCTGCGGGGCGTGGACACCGGCGAGCAGCGAGAGCAGCGTCGACTTCCCGGCGCCGTTCGCGCCGACCACCCCGACCACGTCCCCGGGCGCCACCGTCAGGTCCAGCCCGTCGAAGAGGGTGCGGTGGCCGTACCCGCCCGCCAGCCCGGCGGCCACCAGTGTCGCGGTCATCGTTCACTCCTGTCCGAACAGGTCAGAGGACCTTCTTGACGACGCTCGACTTCAACTGGATCCGCCCGAAACCGGGCACCGTGGCGTCGATGTCATGGTCACCCACGCCGTCGGTGATGAGGCGGATTCCGCGCACCTTCGTGCCGACCTTCACGACTCCGCCGCCACCGCCCTTGACCTTGAGGTCCTTCGCGATGGTCACGGTGTCGCCGTCGGCCAGGGGGTTCCCCACCGCATCCCTGATCCCGGCCGGCGTCTGCTCGGGAGCCTCACCGGCGGTGCCGTCGTCGGCAGCCCACTCGTGCCCGCACATGGGGCACACCAGCAGCGGGCCCTGCTCGTAGGCATACGCCTCACCGCACTCGGGGCAGGGCGGGAGCGCGTCAGACATTGAAGCGGAACTCCACCACGTCGCCGTCCTGCATGACGTACTCCTTGCCCTCCATGCGGACCTTGCCGGCGGCCTTGGCCTCGGCCATGGAACCGGCGGCCACGAGGTCCTCGAAGGACACGATCTCGGCCTTGATGAAGCCGCGCTCGAAGTCGGTGTGGATGACGCCGGCGGCCTTGGGGGCGGTGTCGCCCTTCTTGATGGTCCAGGCGCGGGCCTCCTTGGGCCCGGCGGTCAGGTAGGTCTGCAGCCCCAGGGTGTGGAAGCCGGTGCGGGCCAGCTGGTCCAGCCCGGACTCGTCCTGGCCGTTGAGCTCGAGCATCTCGCGGGCCTCCTCCTCGGAGAGCTCCACGAGGTCGGCCTCGAGCTTGGCGTCCAGGAACACGGCGTCGGCCGGGGCCACGAGGTCGCGCAGTTCCTGCTGCCTCGCCTCATCACCGAGCACGCCCTCGTCGCAGTTGAACACGTAGATGAACGGCTTGGCGGTCAGCAGGCTGACCTCGCGCAGCCACTCGGTCTCGGGCGCGTCCTTGGCCTTGCCCTGCACGGCGGCGTAGATCGTCTCCCCCCGCTCGAGCACGGCCAGGGCGGACTGCAGGGCCTCGAGCTCGGCGGCGTCGCGCTTCTTGCCCTTGACCTCCTTCTCGACGCGCGGGATCGCCTTCTCGACGGTCTGCAGGTCGGCGAGGATCAGCTCGGTGTTGATGGTCTCCATGTCCGAGGCCGGGTTGATCTTCCCGTCCACGTGCACCACGTCCGGGTCGTCGAAGGCGCGCACCACCTGGGCGATCGCCTCGGCCTCGCGGATGTTCGCCAGGAACTGGTTGCCGAGCCCCTCGCCCTCGGAGGCGCCCTTGACGATGCCGGCGATGTCCACGAAGGACACGGTGGCCGGCAGGATCTTCTGCGAACCGAAGATCCCGGCCAGCGTCTCGAGCCGCTCGTCCGGCAGGTTCACCACCCCGACATTCGGCTCGATCGTGGCGAACGGGTAGTTCGCCGCGAGCACGGTCTGACGGGTCAGGGCATTGAAGAGGGTGGACTTGCCCACGTTGGGCAGGCCGACGATTCCGATAGTAAGAGCCACGGTGGTCCATCCTACCGGCGTGCGGGGCGGCGCCCGGCAGGGCGTCCGGCAGGGCGTCCGGCAGGGGCATCCGGCAGGGGCATGCGGGGCCGCCCGGGGGTGGTTGTCCTTCGCCTCCGGACACCGATAGCGTCGAGGACGTGACTGAGCAGCCAGAGCAGACCCCGTCCCCGTCCACCGACCCCGCCGCCATCCCCGGGGCCGCGGCCCCGCAGGGCCAGCAGGAGGCTCCGGGCACGACGGCGAATCCAGGCCTGGTGCCCGCCGGCACCGCCCTGCCCGAGGGCCAGCCGCAACCGCCCTCCGAGCGCATCTCGCCCCTCGTGTTCCTGGCGATCGAGCAGGCCCTGGAGTTCGCCTCCGAGGGCGCCGACGTGGCGCCGTTCCTGCTCGGCTACGTGGACGAGGAGCAGAAGGGCATGTGGCGGCTGCCCGGGGCGGACGAGGCGCAGATGCGCGAGCAGATCGCCCAGCTGAGCCCGCGCCCGCACCTGGCCGTGTCCGTGTTCGACGCCCGCCTCGAGGTCAACGGCGAACCGCACGACGCCTTCGTGCTGGAGGCCTTCGACGACGAGGAGGACCGCTCGGCCACCGTCATCCAGCTCTACTCCCCCGCGGCCGCAGGGGTCGCCGAGGGCGCCGAGCCCGGACAGGCGGAACCGATCGGCGCCCCGCAGCTGTACGCCAACGGGGAGAACGTCCTGCGCGCCTGAGTCCGGGTCCCGGGGCCGTTCTCACACGGGCCCCGGGGCCATCAGAACACCAGCCCGAAGGCCCACACCCCGAGGGTGAGCGTCGTCAGGGTGATCAGGACGACGCCCACGAGGTTCAGGTACAGGCCGCCCTTGATCATCTGCCCGATCGTGACGTACCCGGAGCCGAAGGCGATGGCGTTGGGCGGGGTGGCCACCGGCAGCATGAAGGCGCACGTGGCGGCCAGCGCCACGGGGATGCACAGCAGCAGCGGGTCGACGCCCACGCCGACGGCGACGCCTCCGGCCACCGGCAGGAACGTGGCGGCGGTGGCGGTGTTCGAGGTGATCTCCGTCAGGAACAGGATGGCCACGGCCATCACGGCCACCAGCAGCCACACCGGGAGTCCGCCGAGGCCGGAGACCTGCTCGCCGATCCAGTCGGCCAGGCCGGAGGCGCTGAACTGCGCCGAGAGGGCCAGGCCACCGCCGAACAGCAGCAGCACGCCCCACGGCAGCCTGACCGCGGACTCCCAGTCCAGGAGCCGCACGCCCCGGGCGGCCCCGGCCGGCAGCAGGAACAGCAGCAGTGCGGCGAGCAGGGCGATGCCCGCGTCGCTGATGAGCCCCTCGAAGGCCAGCGGGACGATGATCCAGGACGCCGCCGCCAGGACGAAGACCACCAGGACACGGATCTCCCCGGAGGACATGCGGCCCAGCTTGGACAGCTCGTCCGAGATCAGTTCCCGGCCGCCCGGGATCTCGGTGATCTCTGCCTTGAACAGCACGCGCGTCAGCAGGAACCAGACGATCACCATCATCACCAGGGACAGCGGGACACCCACGAGCATCCACTGCCCGAAGCCGATCTCCACCCCGTGGGCCTGGGCCATGTAGCCGGCCAGCAGCGCGTTGGGCGGCGTGCCGATCAGCGTCCCGAGGGACCCCACGGAGGCCGCGTAGGCGATCCCGAGCATCAGGGCGGTGCCGAAGTTCGAGGCGATCACGGCGTCCTTGACCTCCGCGGACCCCGGGTCCGAGCCCTCCTCCACCGGGTTGGAGGAGTCCTTCGCCACCACCAGGGTCAGGACGGAGACCCCGATGGGGATCATCATCACGGCCGTGGCGGTGTTGGACACCCACATGGACAGGAAGCCCGTGGCGATCATGAACCCGGCCACCACGCCGCCGGGCTTGGTGCCCATCGCCCGGACGGTCACCAGTGCGATGCGGCGGTGCAGGTTCCACCGCTGCATGGCCAGGGCGATGATGAACCCGCCCATGAACAGGAAGATGATGTTGTTCCCGTAGGACGCGCCCACGTCGTCGACGCCGATGTCCTGCCCCAGGGTGGGGAAGGCGATGAGCGGGACCAGGGCGGTGGCCGGGATCGGGATCGCCTCGGTCATCCACCACACGGCCATCAGGACGGCGACGGCCGCGGTGAGGCGTGCGTTGTAGGCCAGATCCTGCGGGAGGGCGAGGAAGACGATCCCGGCCAGCACCAGGCCCGCCGCGAGGCCGATCCACCGCCGCAGGTTCAGGCTCCGCGCCTCCGCCGGCGCCCGCTCACCCGGTGACTTCTGGTCGATCTCCCGGCCGTCGTCGTCCCCGGCAGGAGCCTGCCCGGCCCGGCCGTCCTGCTGCCCCGTCATGTTCGACATGGTGCGATGCCCTCTCCTCGTCCCGGTGTGCTGTCCGGACACACTAACGTGTGATCCGGGCCATACCGATGGCCCGCCCGGCGCCCGGCAACGGCGCGGCGGGGGTCGGACGAGGGCGCCCGGACGCTCCGGGGGGACGGGTGGACGCGTGCCGATGGAGTCCGGGATCGCGCTCGCCGTCGCCGCCGTCCTGCTGGGCTGCGTGCTGCAGCGCACGAGCGGGATGGGCGTGGGGCTCGTCGTCTCCCCGGCGCTGGTCCTGCTCATCGGGCCGGCCCAGGGCGTGTTGCTCACCAACGCCACCGCGGTCGTCTCGGCGGCGCTGATGACCGTCGCCGTCCGTTCCGACGTCGACTGGAGGCGGTACGCCCGCATCGCCCCCGTCGTCGTCCTGGGCGCGCTGCCCGCGGCGGTGCTGGTCCGCGAGGCGGGGCCGGGCTGGCTGGAGCTGATCATCGGGGCGGTCCTGCTCGTCTCGGTGGGCGGCACGACCCTGCTCCCCCGGCTGCCCGAGGTCCCGGAACGTCCGGCCGGACTGGCCGCGGGCATCCTGGGCGGCTTCCTCAACACCGCCGTCGGCGTCGCCTCGCCGGCGTTCCTGGCGTACGCCCGGGTGACGTCGTGGGGCCACCGCGGGTTCGCCGCGACGCTGCAGCCGATCTTCCTGACCCTCGGGCTGGTCTCCATCATCGTCAAGGTCCTGCTCGGGTCCGCCCCGGACGCGGACCTGTCCTCCTGGCCCCTCATGCTCGCCGTCATGGCCGCCGTGCCCGTCGGCGTGCTGCTGGGCGGTGTGCTGTCGCGCCGCTTCTCCACGACCGGCGCCCGCCGGCTCGCCGTGGGCGTCGTCGTCCTGGGGGCCGCCGGCACGCTGGCGCGCGGCGCCGTCCAGTTGCTGGGGGCCTGAGGCGCCCGGGCGGACCGCCCGCCGGGCGGGCCCCGGTACGCCGTCACGACGGCGATGCTCACCTAACCTGTCCACCGCCTCTGGCACGGTGGGGACATGGAGACTTCTGTGGTGTTGGTGGTGGCGCTCGTCTGCGTGGTGGCCGGGCTGGTGGTGGGCGCCGTGCTCGGCGCCTGGTTCGCGACCCGCCAGGGACGGGACGGGGCACAGGCGTACCGGGAGGAGTCCCAGCACCTGCGCGGAGAGCTCGCCGAGGTCCAGGCGGCGCTCGCCGCGGCGGAGGCCGAGAGCCGGGTGCTCACCGCCGAGCGCACGGCGGACCGGGACCGGGCCGAGGTCGAGTCGAGGGTCCTCACGGCCCTGGCCCCGGTCGGCCAGCGGCTGGAGATCCTGCAGCGGCAGGTCGGCATGCTGGAGCGGGACCGCGTGGAACAGTACGGCCAGCTCTCCGAGCAGCTCAAGACCGCCGCCGAGACGGACACGGCCCTGCTGGTGAACACCAGGTCTCTGGTGGCCACCCTGAAGTCGACGTCGGCCCGCGGGCACTGGGGCGAGGTCCAGCTGCGCCGGGTGGTGGAGGCCGCCGGCATGCTGGCCCACACCGACTTCGCCGAGCAGCAGGTGCTGCGCGGGGACGAGGACCAGGTGCTCCGCCCGGACCTGGTCGTGCGGCTGCCCGGGGGCAAGTCACTGGCCATCGACGCCAAGGCCCCGCTCGCCGCGGTCCTGGAGGCCGAGGAGCTGGCCGGTGACCCGTCGGCGGAGGCCGCCGGACGGCGCCGGGACCTGCAGCGGTCCCACGCCCGGGCCGTGCGGGCCCACGTGGACGCCCTGTCCGCCAAGGAGTACTGGCAGGGACTGGAGCACTCCCCCGAACTGGTGGTGTGCTTCCTGCCCGCGGAGTCCTTCCTGGCCTCCGCCCTCGAGGCCGATCCGGCGCTGCTGGACCATGCGTTCTCGCGCAACGTCGCCCTGGTGGCACCGGTGTCCCTGCTCGCGGCGCTGAAGTCCGTGGCCTACGCCTGGCGGCAGGAGACCCTGACCGAGAACGCCCGGTCCCTGTTCGAGGCCTCCCGGCAGCTGTACCAGCGCCTCGGCACCCTGGGCGGGCACGTGTCCAAGCTCGGCGGCTCGCTGCGCTCCGCGGTGGAGAAGTACAACGCGATGGTCGGCACGCTGGAGTCCCGGGTGCTGCCCTCCGCCCGCCGCATCGGTGACCTGGACCCCACCCTGGGCGAGGGGTTGGCGCCGCTGAAGCCGGTCGAGGCCACGCCCCGGGTGCTCTCGGCTGCCGAGCTGCTGGACGAGGACTTCCTGGCGGGCAACGCCTCCGGATCCGGCGTGGACACGGGTGCCGCCACCGGATACGGCGCTGTGAGGGACATCACCACCGCGACGGGGACGCGGCCGGAATAGTCCGGCGTGAGGGCTGGTTGACATGATCGAGTCGTTGAAATTTCAACGACGCGATCCATCGCCTCGACCGTCTGGAAGGACATCCCATGCGCATCGGCTACATCGTCGGCTCCCTGGCCCAGAACTCCATCAACCGCCGCCTGGCCAGGGCCCTGAGCACCCTGGCCCCGGAGGGCGTGGAGTTCTTCGAGATCGGCATCGGCGACCTTCCGTTGTACAGCTGGGACTTCGACGCCGACTACCCGGCCGCGGCCCTGGACTTCAAGGAGACCGTCTCCGGTGCCGACGCCATCCTGTTCGTCACCCCGGAGTACTCCCGCTCTATCCCGGCCGCGCTGAAGAACGCCATCGAGTGGGGCGCCCGGCCGTGGGGCCAGGCCGTGTGGGGCGGCGTGCCCGCCGCCGTCATCGGCACCTCCCCCGGTGGCACCGGGACCGCGATGGCCCAGCAGCACCTGCGCAACATCCTGGCCCACCTGGACATGAAGACCATGGGTCAGCCGGAGTCCTTCATCCAGGCCCGCGAGGGTGCCATCGCCGACTCCGGTGAGATCCAGGACGAGACCCTCCTGCCGGTCCTGCAGGGCTTCGTCGACGCGCTGGTCGCCCACGTGGACGCCAACGCGCGCGTCTCCGCCTGATCCCAGACACCGTCTCACCCGGGACCCCTCACCCAGGGCGCTCCCGTCCCCCGAACCCCCGGTCGCTCCCCCCGCGCCGGGGGTTCGGCCTTTCGGCCCGCTGACGTGGGTGAAGACGGCCGCCGGGCGGCGATGCCGTAGACTGGTCACAGCCAACCGGGCTGGAGCCTTCCTCCCCGGTGCCGGCCAGCACCGCGATGAGTGGCTCCTGTCATGCCGCTCCGCCCGTGCCAGGGCCGGGTCTTTCTTCCACCCGGACGGATCTCAACTTCGTGACTTCTCTTCAGCATGCCGCCGTGACCGGCGGTACCTCCACCGTGCCCTCCTCCTCGGACGCCGCCGCCAGCGGTTTCACCGAGCTGGGCCTGCCCGCCGGCCTGGCCGCCGCGCTGGCCCCGCAGGGCATCACCACCCCCACCCCCATCCAGGCGGCCACGCTGCCGGACTCCCTCACCGGCCGGGACGTGCTCGGCCGAGGCCGGACCGGTTCCGGCAAGTCCTACGCGTTCCTGCTGCCGCTGGCGGCCCGCCTCGACGGCGGCCGCCCGGCGCAGGCCCGCCGCCCGCGGTCCCTCGTGCTGGCCCCCACCCGTGAGCTGGCCCTCCAGCTCGCGGAGTCCTTCGAGCCCCTCGGCGCGCACACCGGCCTGTCCTCGCTGACCATCTTCGGTGGCGTCGGCCAGAACCCGCAGGTCAAGGCGCTGCAGCGCGGCGTCGACGTCCTGGTGGCCTGCCCCGGCCGTCTGCTGGACCTGATGGGACAGGGCCACGTGGACCTGTCCGGCGTCGAGGTCCTCATCATCGACGAGGCGGACCACATGGCGGACATGGGCTTCCTGCCGATGGTCCGCAAGATCCTGGACAAGGTCCCCGCACCGGCCCAGAAGATGCTGTTCTCCGCCACCCTGGACGACGGGGTGGGCGTGCTGGTCAAGAAGTACCTCAAGAACCCGGTGGTCCACGAGGCCGACTCCGCGGTCTCCCCCGTGGCCCGGATGGACCACCACGTGGTGGCCGTGGACGGGGATGCCAAGCTGTCCACCCTGGCCAACCTCTGCGCCGCCCCGGGCCGGACCATCGTGTTCACCCGCACCAAGTACGGTGCCAAGAAGGCCGCCAAGCAGCTGCGCCAGCGCGGCGTCTCCGCCCTGGAACTGCACGGCAACCTCTCCCAGAACGCCCGTACCCGCAACCTGGACGCCTTCCACAACGGCACCGCGGGAACGCTGGTCGCCACGGACATCGCCGCCCGCGGCATCCACGTGGACGACGTGGCCCTGGTGATCCACTCCGACCCGCCCACGGAGCACAAGGCCTACCTGCACCGCTCGGGCCGCACCGCGCGCGCCGGGCAGGCCGGCACCGTGATCACCCTGGCCGGACATGACCAGCGCAACGAGGTCCGCTCCCTGATGCGGGCCGCGAAGATCACCCCCACCGTGCACGCCGACGGCGCCTCCGAGCCCCTGCTGGACCAGCTGGCCCCCGGCCCACGGACCTTCCTGGAGCAGGCCGAGCTGGAGAAGCTGCTCGCCGTGTCCACCCCCACCGCCCAGGCCGCGCAGTCCGGGCAGGGCCAGCAGGGCGGCGGTCGCGGTCAGTCCGCCGGTCAGCGTTCCGGTGGCTCCCGGGGTGGCCGTGGTCGCGGCGGCCAGGGTGGCCGCACCGCCGGGAACGACGCCGGCCGCACCCGCGGCGGCCAGGCGTCCGGCCAGCGTGCGGGCCAGCCGGGCACCGAGTCCCCGGCCTCGGGCCGCTCCGGCCAGGGCCAGGCCCGCCGGGACGGCTCCGGCCAGCACCAGTCCGGTCAGGGCTCCCGCGGCACCGGCCGTCCCGGCAACCGCCGCGCGGGGTCCTCGGCCGGCGCGCCGTCGTCGGGCGGGCGGGTCTACACCTCCGAGTCCGGTCGCGGCGGCCACTACGCCGAGGGCGCCGGCTCCCGGGACGGCTCGGGCGAGCGCGCCGGTGGCCGCAGCCGCGGCAACCGCAGCCGCCGCCGGTCCTCGGGCGCCGCGCGCGGCTGACCGGCACCACCGCGTCCGGCTCCGCCTGACCGGCGGGCCTCCCCCGTCCCCGGGGACGGTGGACAGGTGACGAAGGCCCCGGTTCCGTTCGGAACCGGGGCCTTCGTCATGGGCGGGTGGTGCCGTGCCCGCGCGGCGGTCAGCCCACGGCGCCGGCGATCGCGAAGATCGTCCAGGCGATGGCGAAGCCCATGAGGCCGATCAGGGTCTCGAGCACGGTCCAGGTCTTCAGGGTGGTCTTCACGTCCATGTCGAAGAATCGTCCGACCAGCCAGAAACCGGAGTCGTTGACGTGCGAGGCCACCACGGAGCCGGCCCCGACGGCGAGCACCATGGCGGCCAGCTGGACGGGGTTGTAGTCGGCGGCGGCCACACCGGCGCTGACGAGTCCGGCCGCGGTGGTCAGGGCCACGGTGGCCGAGCCCTGGGCGATGCGCAGGATGGCCGCGATGAGGAAGCCGGCCAGGATCAGCGGCACCCCGAGGTCCGCCAGGGAGTCCTCCAGGGCGTTGCCGATGCCGGAGGCCCGCAGCACGGAACCGAACATGCCGCCGGCGCCGGTGACCAGGATGACGGAGCACACCGGCCCGAGCGCACCCTCGAGCGTCCTCTCGATGACGGCCTTGTCGGTGCCCCGGGCACGCCCCAGGACGACCATGGCCACGATGAGGGTGATCAGCAGGGCCACCGGGGTCTCGCCCAGGACCCGCAGCACCTGGAACCAGGTGGCCTCGCTGGTCCCCTCGGGCAGGACGCCGCTGCGGTGGAGCGTGTCGAGCCCGGTGTTGAGGAAGATCAGGATCATCGGCAGCAGCAGCACCATGACCACGGTGGAGAACCGCGGCGGGTTCTGCTCGTGGGCCTCATCGGCGTGGCCGAGGATGTCCGGCACCGGGAGCACCCAGCGCCGGCCGGCCCAGCGCCCGAAGAGGTAGCTGGTCAGGTACCAGGTGGGCAGGGCCACCACCAGGCCGAAGACCATCACCAGGCCCACGTTCGCCTCGAAGAAGGTCGCGGCCGAGACCGGTCCGGGGTGCGGCGGGAGGTAGACGTGCATCACCGAGAAGGCACCGGCCACGGGCAGTCCGTAGGTCAGCACCGACCCGCCCAGGCGGCGTGCCACGGCGAAGACGACGGGCAGCATCACGACCAGGCCGGCGTCGAAGAAGATGGGGAAGCCGAACAGCAGGGAGGCGACGCCCAGGGCGAAGGGGGCGCGTCTCTCCCCGAACCAGCCGATCAGCGTGTCCGCGAGGACCTTGGCGCCGCCGGACATCTCCACCAGCCTGCCGAGCATGGCGCCCAGGCCCACGAGGAGGGCGACCGTGGCCAGGGTGCTGCCGAAGCCCGCGGTCGCGGTGGAGACCACCAGGGACGGTGGGATGCCCGCCGCGAAGGCCGTGAGGAGGCTGACGAGGACGAGCGCGGGGAACGCGTGCATCCGCAGGTACATGATGAGGAACAGCAGCAGGATGATCGCCGCGGCGGCGATCCCCAGCAGTGCGCCGGCCCCCAGCGTGGGGGTCCAGTCGTCGATGGTCATGGGTGGGGCCTTCGGATCGTCGAATGCAGCACGGACGGTCCCGGGGTGTGGGGACGTCTGCGCACGGGGGTTGACGCTCGTCGGCGACAGGCCCTCGGGACGGTCCGCTCAGAGACGTTCGACCAGGTCCAGGGCCCGTTGGACGAGCCCGTCCACCGTACCGGAGTTCTCCAGGACCATGCCGTCCTCGTCCTCGCCGAGGGCCTCGAGGGTCGCGAGCTGGCTGGGCACCAGGGACGCGGGCATGAAGTGTCCCGGGCGGTGCATCATCCTCTCGGTGATGACGGCGGGGTCGGAGATGACGTGCAGGAACACGACCCGGCCGGACGCCTGCCGGAGCAGGTCCCGGTAGGCGCGCTTCAGGGCCGAGCAGGTCACGATCGTCCCGCCGGAGCCGGACTGGGCGTCCATCCAGTCCCGGAGGGTGTCCAGCCAGGGCCAGCGGTCCTCGTCGGTCAGCGGGATGCCGGCGGCCATCTTCTCGATGTTCGCCGGCGGGTGGAAGCGGTCCGCCTCCGCGTAGGGCCGGCCCAGACGGGTGGCGAGCCCCTCGGCGAGGGTGGTCTTGCCCGAGCCGGAGATCCCCATCAGGACCAGGTGGACGGCCGCCGGGGCACTGTCCGGCATCAGCCCTTGGGGGTGCGGTTGCGGCCGCCCAGGGAGCGGTCGGTGTCCCCGACCTTCTTCATCTCGGCGCGCAGTTCCTTCGGCAGCGAGAAGATGATGTCCTCCTCGGCCGTGACGACCTCCTCCACGGCCCCGTAGCCGTACTCGGCCAGCAGCCGCAGCACGTCCTGCACGAGGACCTCGGGCACGGAGGCGCCGGAGGACAGGCCCACCGTGGCCGCGCCCTCGAACCAGGACTCGTCCACCTGGTGGGCGAAGTCCACGCGCTCGGCGCGCCGCGCACCGTACTCCAGGGCGACCTCCTTGAGGCGGACCGAGTTCGACGAGTTCGCCGAGCCCACGATGATCATCAGGTCGCACTGCGGGGAGATCTTCTTGATCGCGGCCTGGCGGTTCGAGGTGGCGTAGCAGATGTCGTCCGAGGGCGGATCCTGCAGGTTGGGGAACCGCTCGCGCAGGATGGACACGATCTCCAGCGTCTCGTCCACGGAGAGCGTGGTCTGGGACAGCCAGATCAGGTTGTCCGGGTCCTCGACCTGGACCGTCCGGGCCTCGTCGGGGTTGTTGATGACGGTGGTGTGCTCGGGCGCCTCGCCGTAGGTCCCCTCGACCTCCTCGTGGCCCTCGTGGCCGATGAGGAGGATGCGCCGGTCCTGCCGGGCGAAGCGCACGGCCTCACGGTGGACCTTGGTGACCAGCGGGCAGGTGGCGTCGATCGTCCTGAGGCCCCGGTCCGCGGCCTCGTTGACCACGGCCGGGGACACGCCGTGCGCGGAGAACACGGTCAGCGAGCCCTCGGGCACCTCGTCCAGCTCCTCCACGAAGACCACGCCCTGCTGCTCCAGGGTCTCCACCACGTGGCGGTTGTGGACGATCTCCTTGCGCACGTACACGGGCGCCCCGTGGTGCTCGAGCGCCTTCTCCACGGCCACCACGGCGCGGTCCACGCCCGCGCAGTACCCGCGCGGCGCGGCCAGCAGGACCTTCTTGTCACCGTCCACGACGGCGGCGGCCTCCACGTCCTCGCGGGTGCGGCGGGCGCGGGGCACGTGGGGCATCCCGACGGCGACGGGGGCAGCGCTGGCGGATGCGGTCGGCATCGCGGCAGGCATGGACGAGACAGAGGGGACGGCAGACATATGGGCCATTCTACCGAGCGGGCACCCACTGGCCACCGGGGGTGATGGACGCCTCAGCGCCGCCGGCCGGCCCGTCCCCGGGAGAACAGTCCGGCGAGCACGCCCAGGGCCGCCACGACGGCGCCGCCGGCCATCAGCAGGACCGTGTCCGGCACGGCGTACTGGCGGACACCCTCGGTGAGGGACTCGGCGGCGATGCGCGCCAGGCCGGTCACACCGGTCACCTCCAGCCGGCCCAGTGCCCACCAGCCGATGACCCCGGCCAGCACCGCGGTCCCACCGGCGGCGACCAGCACTGCCCAGCGCCGCCCGCGCGGCGCGGTCAGCAGGGCCAGCAGGCCCGCGGCGACGGCCCCGCCGGCCAGCCAGGGCCACTGCGGCAGCAGGGACACCGCCTGGGCGAGCCGCTGGCCGTTGACCTCCGCCGGATCCGGGACGTTGAGGTCGACCACCAGGGGTGAGGCCCCGGCGTCGTCCGCGGTGACCGGATCCTGCAGGTCCGCGAGCGCCTGTTCGGCACCCTCCCGGACGGCCCGGCCGACGGACTCCCCGCCGGGGAGCATCTCGACGGACTCGGACAACCGGTCCACGCCGAGGTCGGCCAGCGGGGCCAGGTGCAGGTGCACGGTGGCATCGGCGGACCCGGCCGTCCCGGCCTCGACCACCTCGAGCCGCTCCACCCACTCCACGCGGGTCTGCTCCAGCGTCTGCGACCAGGCGCCGGGGAAGCGGTCGTCATGCACGAGACCGTCCGCCGCGCCTTCCGCCAGGTCCATCAGTCCCTCCCGGAGGAAGGGCGGGAGCTGCGCCGGCAGGTTCTCCCGCACCAGGGACGTCACCTGGCCGGGCAGTGCGGCGCGCAGCCCGGGGTCCTCGGACAGGGGCCCGGCGATCCGCTGGAGGGGTCCGGGGGTGTGGACCAGGGCCTCGAGGCGGGCCCCGGCCAGGGCCAGGGACGCGAGCAGTCCGGCGAGCACGGCCAGGACGAGGGAGAGCACCGTGCGCATCGCGGCTCCGTTCACCGGTGGGGTTATCGCGGCCCAGCCTACTGATAGAACTAAGGGGAACGACGCCACCCGTCGGCACCCACCCGTCGACACCCGTGGAGAGGATCCGCCCCGCATGGACGAGCCCCTGGCAGCCGGTTCGCCTCCCGCCACCGCGGCGGAGACCGCCCCCGATGCCCCCTGGCCGCTGCGAGTGCTCTCGGAGAACCTCAAGCGGTACTTCGAGCGGGCGCCCCAGGCGTGGATCGAGGGCCAGCTGATCGAGTTCAAGGTGATCCGCGGCAACGCCTGGATGACCCTGCGGGACCTGGACGCGGACTACTCGCTGCCGGTGACCGCGTGGCGCAACGTCGCCGCCACCCTGGACGGCACGGTCGAGCAGGGCTCGCGCGTGGTGGCCTGCGTGAAGCCGAGCTTCTACACCAAGACCGGCAAGCTGAGCATGATCGCCTCGGCCATGCGCCCGGTCGGCCTCGGCGACCTGCTGGCCCGCGTGGAGAAGCTGCGCCGCGCGCTGGAGGCGGAGGGGTTGTTCTCCCCGGAGCGCAAGAAGCCGCTGCCGGTCCTGCCGCAGCTCATCGGGCTGGTGACCGGCCGTGACTCGGATGCGATGAAGGACGTCATGCGCAACACCCACCTGCGCTGGCCCGCCGCCCGCTTCGAGGTCCGCGAGGTGGCCGTGCAGGGGGCGAACGCGCCGCGCGAGGTGATGGCCGCCGTCGCCGAGCTGGACGCGCACCCGGAGGTGGACGTCATCGTCATCGCCCGCGGCGGAGGCGCCCTCGAGGAGGTCGTGCTGCCGTTCTCGGACGAGTCCCTGGTGCGTGCCGTGGCGGGCACCCAAACGCCGGTGGTCTCGGCCATCGGGCACGAGGCGGACCGGCCCGTGCTGGACGACGTCGCCGACCTGCGGGCCTCCACCCCCACGGACGCGGCCAAGCGGATCGTCCCGGACGCCGCGGTGGAGCGCGAGGCGATCGCCGGTGCGCGGTCGCGGCTGGCCTCGGGGGTGGAGCGGCTCGTGCTGCACGAGGCGCAGCAGCTGCAGTCGCTGCGCACCCGGCCCGTGCTGGCGAACCCGGAACGGATGATGTCCGAGCGGACGGACGACCTGGAGCGGTGGCGCGAGCGCGCCCGGACGTCCCTGGCCGGGCAGCTGGACCGCGAGCACGACGCGGTGGGGCACCTGCGGGCCCGCGTGCGCTCGCTGTCCCCCCAGCACACCCTGGACCGCGGGTACGCCGTGGTCCAGCACGGAGGCCGGGTGGTGCGCGACGCCGGCC
Organism: Citricoccus sp.; assembly: GCF_035445025.1. Lineage (NCBI taxonomy): Bacteria > Bacillati > Actinomycetota > Actinomycetes > Micrococcales > Micrococcaceae > Citricoccus > Citricoccus sp. The sequence goes on from NZ_DAOMPX010000014.1 coordinate 36,938, forward strand.
AGGTCTCCCCCGGTGACGCCCTGGACATCCTGGTGGCCGCCGGACGCATCGCCGCCACCACCACCGGAACCACCCTGGGCCCCGAGAGCAGCGCCCAGAGCAGCACAGAGGAGACCCGATGAGCACCCCCAGCACCACCCCCGCCGGCCAGGACGGGGCCGCCGAGGCCACCGCCGTGGAGGGGTTCTCCGCCGCGGACACCTCGGACATCGCACGGATGAGCTACGAACAGGCCCGGGCCGAGCTGGTCGAGACCGTGACCCGGCTCGAGACCGGCGGTGCCGGGCTGGAGGAGTCCCTGGCGCTGTGGGAGCGGGGCGAGGCCCTGGCCGACCGGTGCGAGGCCTGGCTGGACGGTGCCCGCCAGCGCCTCCAGGAGGTCCGGGCCCGGGCCGCCGGGGCGGGTGCGGACACCGGTCCGGCCGGGGCCTGAACCGGCCGCCGCGGCGGGACTCGGCGAAGGGCCCGCCCCGTGTTCGGGCACGCCGGCGGCGGGGCGCATTGACCGGGCGATTACCTGTAGGTAACGTCTCACGCGGTGGTCCAGATCACAGCGCACCATTCCGGACGGACCCGTTCCGGTCCGTCGGCCCGCGCACCCGCCCCCGAGCGGCCACCCGGAGAGGGACCGCACCACCATGCCCAGCATCCTCGATCGGGAGGCCATCATCGCCCCCCGGCAGTTCAACCGATGGCTGATCCCCGCGGCGGCCCTGGCCATCCACCTCTGCATCGGCCAGGTGTACGCGTTCAGCGTCTTCAAGATCCCCATGATGGGACATTTCGACACCGGTGAGGTCGCCGTCGGGTGGATCTTCTCCGTGGCCATCGCCATGCTCGGCCTGGCCGCCGCCTTCGGAGGTACCTGGGTGGAACGGTCGGGACCGCGCAAGTCCATGGTCGTGGCCGGGACCTTCTGGGTGGCCGGGTTCCTCGTCGCCAGCCTCGGCATCGCCACGGGGCAGCTCTGGCTGGTCTACCTCGGCTACGGCGTGGTGGGCGGCATCGGCCTGGGCATCGGGTACATCTCCCCGGTGTCCACGCTGATGAAGTGGTTCCCGGACCGGCCCGGGCTGGCCACGGGGCTGGCCATCATGGGCTTCGGCGGTGGCGCCCTGATCGCCAGCCCCCTGTCCAACAGCCTCATGGCCCTCTTCGGCGGCGGCACCGATCCCGCGAACCTGGAGGCGGGCCTGCTGCAGACCTTCCTGACCCTGGCCGCCGTCTACGCCGTCGTCATCTCCCTCGGGGCGATCGTGATCCGCGTCCCGCACCCGGACTGGACGCCCGCCGGCTGGGACCCCTCGACGGCGGCCGCCAAGCCGATGCAGACGACGGCGAACGTGTCCGCGGACTCGGCGATCCGCACGCCCCAGTTCTGGCTGCTGTGGATCGTGCTGTTCTGCAACGTCACCGCCGGCATCGGCATCCTGGAGAACGCCGCTCCCATGATCCAGGACTACTTCGACTGGATCACCCCGGCGGCGGCGGCGGGCTTCGTGGGACTGCTGTCCCTGGCCAACATGGCCGGCCGCTTCGTCTGGTCCGCCACCTCGGACTCCTGGGGCCGGAAGAACAACTACATGATGTACCTCGGCGTCGGACTGGCGCTGTACCTCGTCATCGCCCTGATGGGAGGGGCCAACGTGGTCGTGTTCATCCTCGCCACGATGGTCATCCTGTCCTTCTACGGCGGAGGCTTCTCCACCATCCCGGCCTACCTGAAGGACCTGTTCGGGGTCTTCCAGGTGGGAGCCATCCACGGCCGGCTGCTGACCGCCTGGTCGGCGGCGGGCATCGCCGGTCCCCTGATCGTCAACAGCGTGATCGAGGCCCAGGCGGACAGCGGGCTGACCGGCGCCAGCCTGTACTCGCTCTCGCTCTACATCATGGTCGGGCTGCTCGCGATCGGCTTCCTCGCCAACCTCCTGGTCCGCCCCGTCCACCCCAAGCACCACGTCCCGGAGGGCCGGGACCGCGAGAAGGAGTACGTCCAGTGAGCACACCCAACGCAGGCAACAGCACCGCAGGCGGCGCCGCCCCGGTCACCCGGGAACCGGCCGGCACCGGCGGTGCCTACCGGACGACCGCCCTCGTCCTGGCCCTGATCGTCATCGCCGCACTGGCCTACGGGCTGGTCCAGACGGCCCTGAAGGCCTCCGCCCTGTTCACGGGCTGAGGCACCCATGACGCCGGCCCCGGCAGGACCCGCGACCTGCGGGTCCGGCCGGGGCCGGAATGTGTCGTCGTGCCGACGGCTCAGGCCGTCTGGCCGGCGTGCCTGCCCTCGGCGAACTCCTCCACGAGCTTGGCGTTGAACGCCTCCAGGTCGCCCGGGTTCCGGCTGGTGGTCAGGCCCTGGTCGACCACGACCTCCTCGTCCACCCAGGTGGCACCGGCGTTCTGCAGGTCCTCGGAGAGGGAGTGGTAGCTGGTGAGCTTCCGGCCGGAGACCACCCCGGCACTGATGAGGGTCCAGGGCGCGTGGCAGATGGCGGCCACCGGCTTGTGCTCCTCGAAGAAGCCGCGCACGAACGCCTGGACGTCCTGGTCGGCCCGCAGCGCGTCGGCGTTCAGGGTGCCACCGGGCATCACGAGCGCATCGAACTGCCCGGAGGAGACGGAGCCGACCTGGTGGTCCACGGGGAAGGAGTCGCCGTGCTCCCAGTCCCCGTTCATCGCGGTGATGGAGTCGGACTCCGGGGAGACGAGCACCGGCTGGCCGCCGGCGGCCTTGACGGCCTCCCACGGCGAGGTGAGCTCGACCTGCTCCACGCCCCGGGTGGCGAGGAAGGCGATGGTCTGTCCCTGCAACTGCTGTCCGGTCATGTCGGTACCTCCTGGAGAGCGGATGGATCGGTCTGTCATCCCACCCTAGACCGGTGCCCCCGGGGGTGCCGCAAGGGGTGTTCGCCCACAGCGCTCAACCGGCGGGGACGACAGTCCGTGGCGCCACCGTCCACCCACCGGCGCCGGTCCCCCGGCCGCCCGGGTCAGCTCTCCGCCAGCCGCCGCTTCTCCAGGGCCACGTCGAAGTCCGCGGGCGGCCACTGCAGTTCCAGCGACTCCAGGGCGGTGATCAGCAGCTCCTGGACGGCGATCCGTGAGTACCACTTGCGGTTGGCCGGGACGATGAACCACGGGGCGTGGTCCGCGTCCGTCTCCTCGATCGCGACCCGGTAGGCGTCCATGTACTCGTCCCAGTGGGCGCGCTCGTCCACGTCACCGGGTGCGTACTTCCAGAACTTGTCCGGACGGTCCAGCCGTTCGGCCAGCCGGTCCTGCTGCTCCTCCTTGGTGATGTGCAGCATGACCTTGACGATCCGCGTGTTGCGCTCCGCCAGGTCCCGCTCGAACCGCCGGATCTCCTCGTACCGCCGCTCGATCGTGTGCAGTGAGGTCAGCTGCCGCACCCGGTGGATCAGCACGTCCTCGTAGTGGGACCGGTCGAAGACCGCCACGAAACCGGGGTCGGGCAGGTGCTTGCGGACCCGCCACAGGAAGTGGTGGCTCCTCTCCTCCTCGGTGGGGGCCTTGAAGGCCGCGGTCTCCACCCCCTGGGGGTCCATGGCACCCGCCACGTTGCGCATGATCCCGCCCTTGCCGGCGGTGTCCATGGCCTGGACCACCAGCAGCACGGAGGCACCCTTGCCGTTGCCGGACACGCCGTTGGCGTAGAGCAGCTCCTGCAGCTGCGAGAGCCGTTCGGCGCGGATGGCCAGGGTGGCCTCCCCCTCGGCCCTGCCGCCCAGGTACCCCGGCTTGGAGTCGGGATGGATGTCCGCGGGTCCCTTGATGACCCCGTCGCGGGTCCGGGCGCGCAGCAGCTCCCAGGGTGGTCCCTCGAAGTCCATCACGTGCTTCTTAGCGCTCACGGTATTCCTCCAGGAAGTCGGCGATGCGTTCGATCGCGATCTCCAGGTCCCGGACGTTGGGCAGCGTGACCAGCCGGAAGTGGTCCGTGTCCGGGTAGTTGAAGGCCCGGCCGTGGGAGACGAGGATCTTCTGGGCGCGCAGCAGCTCGATGACGAACTGCTCGTCGTCCTCGATCTCGTAGACCTCCGGGTCCAGCCGCGGGAACAGGTAGAGCGCGCCGTGGGCGGGCTGCACGGTGACGCCGGGGATCTCGGCCAGCAGCCGTTGGGCGGTGTTGCGCTGCTCGAGCAGCCGTCCGCCGGGCAGGATGAGGTCGTTGATGGACTGGTAACCGCCCAGGGCGGTCTGGATGGCGTGCTGGCCCGGGACATTGGCACACATGCGCATGTTGGAGAGCAGGGTGAGCCCCTCGATGAAGTCCGTGGCGCGGTGCTTCGGCCCGGAGATCGCCACCCAGCCGGCCCGGTACCCGGCCACGCGGTACGCCTTGGACAGCCCGGAGAACGTCAGGGTGAGGACGTCGTCGGACAGTCCGGCGGCGTTGATGTGACGGGCACCGTCGTAGAGGATCTTCTCGTAGATCTCGTCGCTCATCAACACCAGGTTGTGCTTGCGGGCGATCTCCACGATCCCGGAGAGCACCTGGCGGGAGTACACCGCCCCGGTGGGGTTGTTCGGGTTGATGATGACGATCGCCTTGGTGCGGTCGGTGATCCGGGCCTCGATGTCCTCCAGGTCCGGGGCCCAGCCCTCCTCCTCCATGCAGCGGTAGTGCACGGCACGCCCGCCGGACAGCGTGGTGGCGCCGGTCCAGAGCGGGTAGTCCGGGGCGGGGATGAGCACCTCGTCGCCGTCGTCGACCAGGGCCTGCAGCACCATGGAGATCAGCTCGGAGACGCCGTTGCCGATGAAGATGTCCTCCACCTCGATGCCCATGATCCCGCGCGACTGGTAGTACTGGCTGACCGCGGTCCGGGCCGAGTAGATGCCCTGGGAGTCGGAGTATCCCTGCGCGTGCGGCAGGTGGGAGACCATGTCCTTGAGGATCGCGTCCGGGGCCTCGAAGCCGAAGGGGGCGGGGTTGCCGATGTTCAGCTTCATGATGCGGTGGCCGGCCGCCTCCATGCGCTGGGCCTCCTCGAGGATCGGCCCGCGCACGTCGTACCGCACGTTCAGGAGCTTGGAGGACTGCTTGATCTGACCGGTCCGTGTCTTTGCCATGCCCACCATCCTCCCACCGCAGGGCGCGACTTGGCGCGTATCACCCACCGGGAAGACGGGAATCCGGCCCCTAGAACCAGCGCTCCGGTGCCTGCTCCAGGCCGGCCGACACCAACCAGTACTGGGCGGCCTCCTCGGGCGGCAGGGCGTCCGGGCCGGCGGAGAGCCGTTGCAGCTCGGCCAGGTGCTCCCCGCTCAGCTGTCCGGCGAGCTCGCCCAGCGCTCCGGTCGCGGTGCCGGGCACGTCCTGAGGATCGGCCACGAGCAGGACCCGGCCCTCGGGCAGGATCCGCTCGGGGTCGCCCAGGGGCACCAGGGCGTGGTCGGCGATCGCTGGATCGGTGCCGTAGAGCATGGCGACGTCGGCCCGTCCCGTCACCAGGTCGGCGGCCGGTCCGTCCTCGCCCGGCGCGATCCACTCGTCCGGTTCGCAGCCGGCCAGGACCTCGAGCCGACGGGTCTCGAGGGCCCCGGCGGCCTCGGGGGTGAAGACCATCCGGTCGCACAGGCCGTTGAGGTCGCCCAGCTCCTCCATCGAGTACAGGCCGGCCGTGGCCGTCGTGGTCACGGCCTGCAGCCGCAACGTCCCGGCGGACTCCCCGATGACCTCGGTGCCCTCGGGCAGGTGGTCCACCACGATGGCCGTGGTGCCCGCGGCGTCGGCGGCCGGGTCGCCGTCCGGCAGCGGCGTGGCGGTGCCGGTGGCGGTCGGGTGACCGGTCGGGGAGGCCGGGGCCGGGTCCGTGGGGCTCGCCGTGCGGGTGGGTGACCCGGTGCCCGGGGACGGCCCACCGGTCGCCGGGGAGGCGCCCGCGGTGGGCGCGGCCGACGCCGTCGGTGACGGGGACGGCGTCGGGACCGGGCCGGCCAGGGCCGCGGGGGCGACCTCGGAGGCCATGGCGAGCGAGTCGACGATCGCCACCTGCTGGTCTCCGGCGGCACCCCAGGGGACGGTCGAGGGCTCGCCCATGACGGCGTTGACACCGTGGTTCTGCAGGTGCCGGACCGCGACGCGGGCCAGGAGCTGCTCCTCGGGCCGGGTTCCCCCGACCACCGTCACCGGTCCCGCCGTCGAGGAGGCGGTGGCGCCCGGGCCGGAGTCCGCGGGAGTGCACCCGGCCAGGGTCACGGTGAGGGCGAGACTCGCGGCGGCCCAGCCCGGCGCGGCGCGCCTCATCGGCGCACCCCGGCCAGGTCGAGGGCATGGTGCACGTGCGGGGAGGTCCGGTACCGGTGCAGCTCGTCCAGCGGAAGCCACGCGGCGTCGATGGATGACCCCCCGACCTCGGCGCGCAGCCGGCCGGAGACGATCTCGGCCCGGTACAGCACCTGGACCGCCAGCAGGGAGCGCCGCGTGGCATGGGTCCGGTGCTCCGGGTCGATGGTGCGGCTGATGACACCGAGCAGGCCGTCGAGGCGGGCCGTGTACCCGGTCTCCTCCTCGATCTCGCGCAGGCAGGCCTGTTCGGGCTGCTCCCCCAGCTCGATCCTGCCGCCGGGCAGCGTCCAGATCGCCTCACGCGGCCCCTGCCACAGGCTCAGCAACAGGGCTCCGTCCTGGACGATCACTCCGTAGGCACCCGCCCTGGTGTCGAAATCCATGGACTCCAGTCTAGGAGGCCGCGGGCGCCGACCCCGCCCCTCCCCCGCGTCTCTGGAATACTGGGTGGGCTGTGCACGCATACCACTGGATTCGAGAGAAGGGAGGGCCGGTCGTGAGCGAGGAGGACACGCCCACCCCGGGCCTGCCCGAGGACCTGGCGCCGCGGCTGGGCGCCGTGCTGGCCCGGCGCTCGCTGACCAACTCCCAGGACGACCCGGAGACGGCCCGCGGCTGGCTGGACGCCTCCTACGAGGCCGCCTACGCGGAGGACCTGGCCCTGGCCGGGCGCGCGGCCCGCGCCGGTCTGCAGGCCCGCGGCGGCCAGGACCCGTTCAACCGGGCCGGACTGCTGCGCGCACTGGCCTCGGTGGCGGAGATGCAGGGCGACCATGCCGCGGCCACCCGGTACATCGCGGAGCGCTCCCAGCTGCTGGTGGAGGCCGGGTATCCCCACCAGGCCCGGATGGAGTCCGAGCTGGGCACCATGCTGCTGCGCGAACCGGAGTCGTTCGAGGCCACCGTGCTGGAGGGCCTGCTGGAGGCCGAGCGCGCCCGGTCCGCGCGCTCCGTGGACACCGTCCTGCCGGACGTGCTGGTGGCGCTGGCGGTGCGCAACGTGGAGGACGGCCGCCTGGATCCGGCGGTGGACCTGCTCGAGGAGTGCCTGGACATCCTGGACGCCCGGGTGGGCGCCGGGATCGCCGTGGCCCCGGAGTCCCTGTCCTCGACCCGGATGTTCCTGGCCCACGTCCACCTGATGTCCCATGAGCCCGAGAGCGCGGCGGAGGTCGCGGACGAGGTGCTGGCCGGCAAGGCCAACCGCGCGGTCCGCGCGGCCATGTGGATGCTCAAGGCGGTGGTCGCCCACGAGCTCGGTGACGCGGCCCAGGCAGCGGCCGACGCGCTGCGCGCCGTGGAGCTGCACGCCGCCGCCGGGGTCCGGAAGGGCGCGGCGTCGGCGGCTGCGCTGCTGGCGGGCCTGGCGCACGACGCCGGCGACCAGCAGTCCTCCATCCTCGCCTGGAAGGTCGCGGTCGCCCAGGCCGAGCAGGGCGAGGTGCCGGAGGCCTCGGACCTCACCCTGGCCCTGGGGCACCAGCTGCTCGAGGCCGAGGAGCACGCGCTCGCCGAGCGCGTGCTGGCGGGACTGGTGCGCCGCGAGGAGGCCGCCCGTCGGCTGCCCGGGCTGGCCCGGGCACTCGTGGACCTGGGCCACGCCGCCCGTCACCAGGGGCGTCCGGACGAGGCGCTGGAGCACTGGGACCGCGCGTCGGGCCTGTTCCAGGAGGCCGGGTCCCTGGCCGAGGCCGCCCGGATGTGCCTGGCGGCCGGCGCCCTGCTGAACCGGCAGGAACGTGCCGAGGACGCGGCAGAACGGTTCTCCCGGGCCGTCGAGCTGGCCCGCCGGGTCGAGGACGAGGACGACCCGGCCGTGCTGCCCCAGGCCCTGCACGCCCTCGGCCACGTGCTGTGCGAGCTGGGCCAGGAGCGGGGGGTGGCCCTGCTGGACGAGGCGATCGCCCTGGCCCAGGACTCCTCCGCGGCGTGGCACGAGGCAGACTTCACGGACACCCGTGCCCGCGGGCTGTGGGCCCTGCGCCAGGGCCCGGCCGCGGTGTCCTCGGCACTGACGGCGGCGGACCTGTTCGCCGCCTCCCAGGACACCACCGCGGCCTCCAACGCCGAGCTGTTCGCCGCCTACGTGCTCCTGGAGCAGGAGCGGGCCGAGGAGGCGGCCTCCCTGTTCCGGATGATCACGGAGCAGCAGGACACGGCCCGGTACCTGCGGATGGCGGCCTGGCTGGGGCTGGCGCAGTCCCTGGACCTGGCCGGTGATGAGGAGGGCGCCGCCCTGGCCCGCCTCCGTGCGGACGCCGCCTCCTCGGAGCAGGACCCGGACCCGCAGGCGGAGCAGGGTGGGGACGCGCATCCGGAGGCGGACCTGGACCAGACCTTCGACCAGGCCCTCGATCAGACCCTCGACCAGGCCCTGGACCTGGCCCTGGAGCTGGATGCCGAGCAGGCCGTGGACGAGGCCCGGGCTCCCGATCCCGGGCAGGACCCGGATCCGGACGCGGACCAGGACGGCGATCCCCCGACCGGGTGACCCTGCCGGTCCGCCACCGCCGGTCCGCCCCCGCCGCGTCGGCCCCCGCCGCGTCGGCCCCCGTCCGCCGGACGGTCGTCCTCTCCTCGTCGACCGGGGCCGGTCTCTCATCTTCGGCTCATCCGGATGCGGAAGGATCATGGCCATGAAGAACGCGGGCAGAGGATTGAAAGCCGCCGTCGTCCTGATGGTGGCGGCGGTCGTGGCGGCTCTGGGCGTCGCGGTCCTCGCGGCCCGGCCCAGCTCCGTGGAACTGGCCCCGCTGATCGCCGTGACGGATGCCCCGACGGCGCAGCGGCACAACGCGCCCTCCGCGGCCGGGACCGGTTCCCCCGGTGACGCCTCGACCGCGCCGTCCTCCCCCCAGGACGGGACGCCCTCGGCCGGGTCATCGGGCGTCACGGGCCGCACGGACGGATCCGGCCCGGCCGTCTCCCGGGCGAGGATCTCCGCCCGTCCCGCCCCGGAGACGTCTGCCCCGGCCCGTGCGGGTTCCTCCGGTGGCTCGGCGTCCTCCGGGGACACCGGCTCCGACAGCCAGGCCGCACAGCCCCGCACCCGCCAGGCCCCGCCGGCGGCCCCGCAGCCCGTCCCCGCCCCGGCACCGCAGTCGCCCGCCGATGACGATGATGACGACCGGGACGATGACGATGACGACGGGGATGAAGGTGACGACGACGGGGATGACGACGATGACTGATGCGTCCCCCGGCGGGCACGCATGATCCCGCGCGCCCACCCGCCTGGCCGGGATGCCTCCCGGACCGGCGGCCTGCTGAGCCGTGCGCGCCCGGTCCGCCGCTGGAGCGCACTGCCCGTGCGCACCCGCGTGGTCGGACTGCTGGTCCTGCTGACCGCCCTGGCGCTGCTGCTGTCCGGTGCCACGGCCTACCTGCTGCAGCGCGCCGTCATGAACGGGCAGATCGACGACTCGTTGAAGCGTTCGGTCCAGGAGTTCCGCATCCTCGCACAGGAGGGCATCGATCCCGAGACCGGTGAGCCCTTCTCCGCCTCGGACCAGCTGGTCTTCACCGCCATGCAGCGCACCCTGCCCGCCGACGACGAGGGCATGCTGGGCCTGCGGGACGGGCGGATCAGCTGGACCGCCTCGGATGCCGTCGAGGTGCGCCTGGAGGACGACCCCGAGCTGATCTCGTGGGCCCAGGGCCACTTCGGGGGCGACTCGGTCCGGCTCGAGACGGTCTCCACGGCCCAGACCACCTACCGGGCGATCGCGGTCCCCATCCGCTTCGACAACGACACCGCCCCGTCGATGCTGCTGCTGGCCTTCGACTACTCCGCCCAGTTGGCGGGGCTCAACTCCTCGTTCCTGTCCTACGGCGGGGTCGGCCTGGGCGTGATGGGTGTGGTCGGCCTGGCCGGCTGGGTGCTGGTGGGACGGCTGCTGCGGCCGTTGCGCACCCTGCAGTCCACCGCCGCGGAGATCTCCGGGACGGACCTCAACGGCCGCGTCCCCGTCTCCGGCCAGGATGACGTCGCCGAGCTGGCCACCACGTTCAACGAGATGCTGGACCGGCTCCAGGAGTCGTTCTCATCGCAGCGGCAGCTGCTGGACGACGTCGGCCACGAGTTGCGGACCCCGATCACCATCGTCCAGGGCCACCTGGAACTGCAGGACGCCGAGGACCCGGCCGACGTGCGCGAGGTGCGGGAGATCGCCCTCGACGAGCTGGACCGCATGCGCCTGCTGGTGGAGGACCTGGTGACCCTGGCCACGTCGGGCCGGCCGGACTTCGTCGAACCCGATCCGATGGAGGTGGGTGCCCTGACGCGCGACGTCCTGGGCAAGGCCACGCAGCTGGGCGATCGGGTCTGGACGCTGGACCACGCGGCGGACATGACGGTCCCCCTCGACGGCCGGCGCATCACCCAGGCCTGGCTGCAGCTGGCCTCCAACGCCGTGAAGTACTCCGAGGACGCGTCCAAGGTCTCCCTCGGCTCCCAGGTGCTCAACGGCCATCTGCGGCTGTGGGTCCGGGACCAGGGCATCGGCATCCGGTCCGAGGACCGAGAGCGCATCTTCAAGCGCTTCGGCCGTGGTGCCAACAGCACCCGCGCCGAGGGCTCGGGGCTGGGCCTGAACATCGTCACCGCGATCGTGAGCGCCCACGGGGGCACGGTGGACGTCCAGTCCGCGCCCGGCATCGGGTCGACCTTCTTCATGGACCTGCCCCTGACCGAGGAGGACCCTCCGGCCGACGGATCGTCCCCGGCGGTACCGTCGGAGACGGATGACACGACGGCGTGCCGGACCGGCCGGGCCCTCGAGACGTCCATCCCGGGGGCCGGGGCCCCCGGGGACCAGCAACCCCCCTCCAAGGACGGTGTGGCGTGAGCCAGATTCTGATGATCGAAGACGAGCCGCGGATCAGTTCGTTCGTGGCCAAGGGCCTGAAGGCGGAGGGCCTGGCGACCACCGTCGCCGCCACCGGTCGCGAGGGCCTCGTGCTGGCCCTGACCGGTGGTTTCGAGCTGGTCATCCTGGACCTGGGGCTGCCGGACATGGACGGGTTCGAGGTGCTCAAGAGGATCAGGGCGCAGGACGCGAGCCTGCCGGTGATCATCCTCACCGCCCGCACCTCCGGCGAGGACACCGTCACCGGGCTGACCTCGGGCGCCGACGACTACGTGCCCAAGCCGTTCCGTTTCGCCGAGCTGGTGGCCCGGGTCCGGCTGCGGCTGCGCGGTGACAACGGCAACGGCCAGGCCCCCGAGGACCCGGTGCTGCGCCATGCGGACCTGGAGCTCGACCCCCTGCGGCACGTGGCCGCGATCGGCGGGGTGGAGGTGGACCTCTCCGCCCGGGAGTTCTCCCTGGCCGAGACGTTCATGCGCCACCCGGGCCAGGCCCTGAGCCGGGAACAGCTGCTGTCCCGGGTCTGGGGCTACGACTTCGACCCCGGTTCCAACGTGGTGGACGTGTACGTGCGCTACCTGCGCAACAAGCTCGGCGCCTCCCGCTTCGTCACCGTCCGGGGCGTGGGCTACCGGCTGGTGGATGAGAAGGACTACCAGCCCGAGGCCGACTGAGGCAGCCCGAGCAGCGACTCCGCGATGTCCAGCCGCTTCCGGGCCGCCGACTGCCAGTCCCGGCGGCCGGAGTCCCGGGCACCGGCCACCAGGGACAGCGCCACCGACGCCGACCGGCACGCCAGGGCGACGGGGTCCACGGTCGTCACGAAGTGCGAGTGGAACCGGCGCAGCGCCGAGTCGGTGAAGACGTACCGCTCGTCGACCGTCGGCAGCACCGCCAGGTGCCCCAGGAAGCAGGCCAGGTCGTCCACCCGGTGCCCGGGACCGGCGCCGTCGATGTCCAGCACGCAGCTGATCCGCCCCTCCGCCACCAGCAGGTTCGCCTCGTAGAGGTCACCGTGGGCGGGCACCACGGGGCCGCGGTCCGAGCAGTCCAGTTGCCGTTGCAGGTGGTCCACCAGGGACCGGATACGACGGGCCTGGTCAGGCAGCGCCGTGGCCGCGGCATGGCCGTAGGAGGGAGTGCGGTCCGCCCACGCCTCCCGCTGCGGCAGGGACAGCAGCTCGGCGGGCATGCGGTCCAGCAGCTGGGTGACCTCGGCCGGATCGATCCGCCGGGCGCCGTCCGCCATGATCTGTCCCGCCAGGACCGTGCCCGCGCCCTGCCCCAGGGCCAGGACGTCGGCCACCGGTGGGCCCAGCACGGGCGGGACCGGAACGCCGGCCGCCGCCAGCAGCACGTGCCGGTGGTGCAGTCCCGTGGCCTGTCCGCCGCGCATCACCTTCAGGAACACGGTCCGGCTGCCGAACACGGCCCGCAGGACCGCCCGCCGCAGCGGTCGGTAGCTGACGGTCTGCAGGTCCGTCAGGGGATCCCCGGCGCCCCAGACCGATGCCACGGACTCGGGGTCCGAGGCCAGCGCCAGTCCGTGCAGCCGTGGGTCGTGGGGGTGGAACCACGCGGACCAGTCGGTGTCCGCGGCGCGGCCGGCATCGATCACGGCGTCCTCGGGGACCGATTCCGCGGTCAGGGCGACGTACAGCTCGGGTGGCGTGGACTCACCGGGGCCGGGTGCCGTCCGGACCCGGAAGACGCCGGTGGCGCCGGCGCCGGGGCGGTGCTGGAGGTCCACCAGTTCGGCGTCGTGCAGCGGCCTCAGGCCCTGGACCTCCAGGACGCGCTCGATGCTCGAGCGCACGTCCGGGGAGGACAGGTACGCGACCTGCCGGTTCTCCGCGTGCTCTCCGGGCGCCGGCCGGAGCATCGGCCCGTCCCCCGTCGTCAGACGGCCCGGCGGCGTTCCAGGACCTTGTCCAGGTCCAGGGGACGGTTGGCCGTGGCCTGGACCTTGGCCAGGTACTCATCGGACACTCCGGCCTTGAGCTTGGTGCCCGGCTGGTGGGCCGGGACCTCCGGGCGGGCCAGGGGTTCCGGCAGCGGACGGTGCGCCTCGGCCGCGTCCAGGTAGGTCGGGCGCGGGACGGACGGCCGCGGGGCGTCGTCAGCCCGGGTCCCCGGGGTCGGGTCGGGAACCGGGGCCGGTTCGGCGTCCGGGCGCGGGTCAGCCGCCGGCGGCGCCACGACGTCGGCATCGTCCCGCTGGTCCGTGGGCGTGCCGGAGGCGGCGTCGAAGACGGTGGCGGAACCGTGACCGGTGGGCCCGGCGGTCGGCTGAGCCGGACTCATCGCCTCGGTGAACGCCTGCTCGATCCGCTCGTCACGCCGCCGCTTGCGGTCCCGCAGCGCCAGCGCCCGCAACGAGGCGACGCCGGCCACGGCCAGCAGGGCGGAGATGACGGCGGCCGCACCGGTTCCCGCACCGAGGGCGGCGGCCAGGCCGGTCACCACCGCGGTCACGAGGGCCAGCACTGCCACGAGGGCGATGATCGTGCGGTCCCACCTGATCCGGAACCCGGACCCGGACGACACGCGGGAACGGCCTGCGACCCCGGGCGTGGACTGGGAGTTGCGCGACATGGACTTCCTCCGGTGGCTTCTGGACGGGGGCTGGCGGGTTGCCCTCCGGTGGATGGCGATCACCCACGCCACCACCAGTGCGCACAGCACCAGTGAGGCGTGCAGGCGGATGTCCGGAAGGTAGCCCAAGGCGAGGCTGAGCGACTCCTCGAGAATACCCGTGCCTGCGTCCACTCCGCCAAGGCTACCGGCACGGAACTACCGACGTGTGATTCAACACGGTGTGTTGCGGGGACCTGCGCGTTCTCCGTACCCCGCGCCCGGGCGCGCCGGGCCTCCCCGTTGGGTGCGCCGGTGTCGGGGACTCGTGCGGGCGGCCCGCCGGGCGCCCTCAGCCGGCGGGCCGCTCGTGCTCGAGGCGGGAGAGCAGTCCCCCGGGGACCTCGGGGGCGGTCAGCGCGTAGGAGTCGTGGTCGCGCCACGCGCCGTCGATGTGGAGGAAGTCCTTGCGCAGTCCCTCGTGCCGGAAGCCGAGCTTCTCCACCACCCTGCGGCTGGCCGCGTTCTCGGGACGGATGTTGATCTCGATCCGGTGCAGGCCCAGGGACGCGAAGCAGTGGTCCACGGCCAGCGCCACGGCGGTGGGGACGATCCCCCGACCGGCCCACGCCTGGTCGATCCAGTAGCCGATCGAGGCGGACTGGGCCGAACCGCGCACGATCGAGGACACGCTCAACTGGCCGGCGATGACCGGGTCCCCGGCGACCGTGGTGCGCAGGCAGATCAGCCACGGCAGTCCCGTGCCGTCCCGGCCGCTGCGGTTGAGGACCCGGACCATCTCGAAGAAGCTCCTCAGCCCCGTCTCCGGCACCGGGTTCGTCGCGTCCCACGGCTGCAGCCAGGCACGGTTCCGGGACCTCAGTGCCATCCACTCCTCCTGGTCCCAGCGCCGGAAGGGGCGCAGCACCAGGTCCCCGTGCTCCAGGGTCACGGGCCACGAGTGGTTCTGCGCAGGAGCCATGGCTCGATCCTATGGCCCGGTCGGAGCCAGGACCCCGAGGTGTCCCGGCGAGGCACAATGGGAGACGTGTCCCCCAACGAAACCGCACCCCAGAACCAGCCCGAGGCCCAGTACTCCGCCAAGCTGACCGGCGACCGCGGATCCACGCCCGAGGAAACGCTGCAGTGGCGCAAGCAGGACGTCCGCACGCTGTGGCGGGCGCGGCGCCGCGAGCTGGGCGAGGACGAGAGGGCCGAGCAGTCGCGCGCCCTCACCCGCCACGTGCTCGACTGGTACCTGCCGCGCGCACGCCACCGGCGCGCCGCCGTCGTGATGTCCTACGGGACCGAGCCGGACACCGGCCCGCTGCGCCAGGCGTTGCACGAGGCCGGGGTCGAGGTGCTGGTGCCCATCACCGAGCCGGAGCGCCAGCTGTCCTGGGCGCGCTGGTTCCCGGGTGTGGAACTGGCCCGCAGCCCCGTGGCCCCCATCGACGAGCCGGTCGGCGAACGGTACGGGCTCGAGACGATGCGCACCGTGGACCTCGTCCTGGTGCCCGCCCAGGTGGTGGACCTGCGCGGCATCCGGATGGGACAGGGTGGCGGGTACTACGACCGATTCCTGGCCGGGGTGCGCCGGCAGCGCCAGGACGGCACGAACGGTGAGAACGGCCCGGTCACCCTCGCGTCCGTGTTCCGGCACGAGCTCATGAGCCGCGGGTTCATCCCCGCCGGGGAGTTCGACGTGCCGGTGGACGGGGCGGTCACCGCCGACGGCCTCACGTGGTTCGGCGACGAGGAGACGTCCCCGGGGGTGTAGCATTGGCACTCGAAACGTGCGAGTGCCAAGCCCGCCCGGCGGACGGAACGGTCTGTCCCTGCCCGGCCCACGGCTGGCCGGAAGGAGTGTCCCCGGTGCCCACCTACGCCTACGCCTGCAAGGACTGCGGTCACGCGTTCGACATCGTCCAGTCGTTCAGCGACGATTCGCTCACGGTCTGCCCCGAGTGTGAGGGCACGCTGCGCAAGAAGTTCAACTCCGTGGGCGTCGTGTTCAAGGGGTCCGGCTTCTACCGCACCGACTCCCGCTCGGACGGATCCGGCTCCAAGGGCAGCGGTGCCTCCACGGCGGCGTCCTCGAACGGCTCCGGCAGCTCCGAGGGCTCCTCGGCGTCCTCCACCGGTTCCACGGACTCGAGCAGCCCGGCCCCGGCCGAGAAGACGTCCGGCTCCCCCGCCCCGGCGTCCTCCGGTTCCACGCCGGCCAAGACGCCGGCGCCCGCCTCCGTCTGAGCCGGTACTCCACCGCCGACCGGCGCCCGGCGCGCCGTCCCCGCCCCCACGGCACCCCCCGGCGGAGGCCCGCCGCGACCTGATGTGCTCGCGGCATGGCCACCGGAGTCCCGTGCACACCCGAACCGTCACCGCGCCGACGCCCTGCCTCGCGCGGCCCCGCCACCGTCTCCCGCGGACGACCCTCCCCGGACCGGTCCGGCTCCCTGCGGCGCCGAGAGCGATCCGCCCTGCGCCGTGAGCGGGCGCTGATCCGCCGGCGCCTCGCCGCTCCCCCACCGGCCCACCTGGCCGGCTCGTCCACCCAGCCCGACGACGGTGACCCGCCGGGTGCAGGCGGCACGGACGGCGGCACGGACGGCGGTGCCGGCCGAGCATCGGGACGGCGCCGGACGCGCCTGCGCCTGGCGGTGGCCGCCCTTCCCTTGGCCGTGGCCGGAGCGCTGTTCGTGGCCACCGGTCCCGGCGTGGATCCCGCCTCGGTCTCCGCTGTGGGCCCGGCAGCGGAGGACCCGGTCGCGGCGGAGGACTCCGGGATGGCGGGCTCGGGGGCGCAGGCCGACCCACTGGTGCCGGTCCTCCCGCCCGGGGCCGGAGGCGCCATGGTGCCCTCGGACGTGGCCGGGGCCGCGGAGACGGCTGCCGTCGCCGAGGCGGTCCCGGGCGATGTCGCCGCGGCCCCGCCGGTGCCCGCGGCGCCCGCCGGCCACCGGCCCGTGGCCGTCCGCATCGCCGACCCGGCCGCCCTGTCGCTCGTGAGCACGGGTGATCCCGTGGACGTCATCGGCATGGACGGCAGTGTCCTGGCCCAGCGCCTCGAGGTGTTGCAGGACCGGTCCTCCGGCTCCGGCTCCGGCCCCGTGCTGGTGCTGGCCGTCCCGGACGGCGCGAGCGCGGCGCTGGCGGCAGCGGCCCTGTCCCGGGAGCTGACGGTCCTGCTGTCCGGCGAGAGCGCCGTCCAGGACCCGGGACCCTGACCCCGCCCTGGGGTCCTAGCCCCAGTGGGGAGGCTTCTGCTCCAGGATCCAGCGGTCGCGCTCGGACAGACGCGGAGCCGGTGTGGACGTCGGCGTGGATCCCTGCCCGGCGGACCGGCCCGGCGACGACCGGTCCCCGAGCGGGAGACCGTCCAGCTGCGGCTCGGGCCCGTCGGCGCTGGCCGGCCCGGTGCCCGGGGCGTCGGCCCGACGATGTCCGGCCCGGCCCCCGCGGCGCCGGGGCGTGGAGCCCGCGGCGCCGGCGGGCGAGGGGTCAGCGGGAGTCAACGTCGTGGCCGGCCGGATCGAAGACCGAGGAACCTGCGCCCGAGACACCCTCAGGGGCAGGGTCCCCGGCCGCGTGATCGTCTTCGGAACCCCCGGAGACGACGGTGAGGTGCACGACGTTGTCCAGCTCGGGGGCGGAATCCCCTGCGTCCACGCCGTCGGCATCGGTGTCCGGGGCCTCGGTGTCGGTCTCGGCCTCGGTGTCGGTCCCGGCCTCGGTCCCGGCGGTGGCGCCCGTGCCCGCCCTGTCCGCCGACGTCGGGGAGTCCGCCTCCGGGCCGTCCGGTGCGCCCGTCGACGCGCTCACCGGCGCGTCCTCGGGCACTGCGGCGGGGATCGCCCGCGCCACCGCGCGCGGATGGAGGCCGTCCTCTGAGAGGACGTCACCGGGACCGTCTCCGGCCGCCGGCAGGCCCAGGATGGACGCCACCGCCTCGGCGCACCCGGCGGGGTCGGCGAACACGTCGATGGTCCACAGCGGGTAGTACTGCCAGCCGCTGCGCTCGAGTTGCTGGGGCCGCTGACGGGACCGCTCCCGCACGCTCATCCGGCGGTAGGACTCCGAGCCGTCGGAGATCAGCGCCACCGGGGCGGTCCGCTCGGCCGCGGCCTGGCCGTCCCAGGACGGAGTGCCCAACGGGTTCCACACGGCCAGGTCGATGCTGCCGCCGAACTGCGGCACCACGGTCCCGTGCCGATGCTGCAGGCGGTCCGCGAGGTCGGCCACCAGCGGGTCATCCGGCCGCGGGTGCGAGACGTGGCCGCCGTCCTTCAGGTAGGTGGCGAGCAGCCCGTAGAAGTCGGCGGCGCCGTTGCCCAGGCGTGTCGGGTCCAGGTCGTCGGGGTGGACGCAGGTGAGCACGTGCAGGTGCTCCCGGGCGCGGGTCATCGCCGTCGCGTACAGTTCCCGTCCCCCGGCCTCGGAGAACGGGCCGAAGTGATGCACCACGCGGCCGTGCGGGGTCCGGCCGTATCCCAGCGTGAAGACGATGTGGTCCCTGACCACGCCGTGGGCCCGGGCCATCGGCGCCACCACGAAGGGCTCCTCGGCGCGGGTGAAGAACGGTGCAGCCCAGGGGTTGTTCGGCAGGTTGAGCCGGATGGCCTCGGCGACCCGCCGGGCATGCAGGGGGCTGGCGGTGACCACGGCCAGGGACGAGTCCGGCCGCTTGCGGATGTGCTCGAAGACCAGGTCCATGGTCCGGTTCACCTCGGCCACGGTGGACTCCACGCCCTCGTCCCCGGCGCCGGGCATGCCCGTGCCCCCGGGCAGGAACTCCACCCGCACGGGGTGGTCCGAACCGGTCAGTTCGGCCGCACCGGGCAGCATGTCCAGCTGGCCGTCGTACAGCTGGTCCCCGATCAGCCGGGTGAGCCGGCGCTCCAGGCCCCGGTGCATGATCCGCAGTTGCACGCTGGGCAGCACCCGGATCAGGGCGGAGAAGGCGGAGTCGACCTCGCGGGGAGAGTGCACCGTGGCCGTCGGGTCCACCGAGACGTTGAACGGCTTGGGCGACCCGGAGGTCCCGTCCCCGAACGCGACCACCTGACGCCCGCGGCTGATCGCGCCCAGGGCGGTGCTCAGGGCCAGCGACTCGGCGTCGAGCAGCAGGACGGTGTCGAAGCCCAGGTCCGCGGGGAACTCGGCCAGCGCCAGTGGCGAGGTCGTCCAGACGGGCACGAGGGACTGCAGCAGTCCGGGCTCCAGGGCGGCCAGGGTCTCCGGGTCGGGGTTGCCGTCCTTGAGCAGGCCACGCAGCACCCGGGCCGAGGCGCGATGGTAGGAACTGGCCTTCTTCCACTGCTGGGACAGCGTCCAGTTCAGCCGCTGGCTGCCGGTCTCCAGGTGGGTGGCGTCCGCCAGCCGGTACTCGGACTCGATGCGGCGCAGGGAGGCGGCGTCCGTCATGGCGAGGTAGTCGTCCCCGGAGATCATCGCCTCCAGGGCGGACTGCCACCAGGCCAGCTCCAGCTCGGATCGCAGTTGCCCCACGGGGACCTCGCGCTGTTGCAGGTCCGCCGTGAGCTCCTGCAGTCCGTGCTCGCGCAGCTGGTCGCCGACCAGGGTGCGCTCGGGCAGGGTCTTGAGGGTCTCCTGGTCCGCCACCAACCGGTCCAGCACGGTGCTGAGCTCGTCCACGTGCAACCGGTCGAGCCGGTCCGCGTCCCGGCGCGGCTCCGCGAGCATGCGTTGCAGGCGCCCGAGTTCCCCGGCCACCTCCTGGCCCTTGGCCGACAGCGCCTCGAGCCCGGACGGGACCGAGGGGTGGCGCTTGGAGACGGCCCACTGGGCCCACTCCGCGCGCTGGGCCTGCACCTGGACGAGGGACTCGTGCAGGTCCGCCACGTGCATGCCCGGACGGATGTACTCCTTGGCCACGCGGCGCAGGCGGGAACGGGTCATGGAGGACATCTCCACGCCGTGCTGCTTGCGCCACTGGCCCGAGGCGGTGGCCGAGATCAGGTCCGTGACGGGACGGTCGAAGATGTCCGGGGTGAACTGGTCCAGGGAGGTGCGCACGGCCGACATCACCTGGATCTGACGCACCCACTCCGCGAACGTGGACCCGGGACGCAGCTGGGCCTGCTCGGTCGCGTTCTCGAGCTGCTCCCGCAGCACCGGCAGGGCGGCGGCGAGGTCCTCGGCCAGGCCGTACGCCTCCTCGGTCTCCTGGACGTTGCGCAACCGTGCCCCGTACCAGGGGCTCTCCGTGGAGGCGCGGGAGAACGCCCCGAGCTCCCCGGCGCGGATGAGCTTGGCCGCGGTCTCCTCGCGGTTGACGGTCGCGTCCAGCACCGAGCGCTTGAGCCGCACCGTGGTGGACGGCGCCGGATCCAGCGCGGTCAGGGCCGCCAGCGACTGCATGGCCTGGAACGGCGAGCAGCCCCAGCGGTCCCGCGTGTTGTGCAGGCTGCGCAGGTGGTCGCGCAGTTGGTGCCGGCGCTCCACGAGGGTGGCGTTCAACCGGGTGGTGGCGGGCTCCTGGGCGCGCTCCACCCGCAGCAGGGCGCGGATCAGCTGGCGGCGCAGGGACTCGGGGGTGGCCCCGGCCGGCAGGTCCAGGGCCAGGCTGTCCAGCTCCACCGAGCCGAGCCGGCGGCGGAAGTCGTCCAGGGTGGCGGTCCGCTCGGCCACCACGAGCACCCGCTTGCCCGCCGCGGCCAGTTGCGCCACGGCGTTGGCCGCGGTCTGCGTCTGCCCGGTCCCGGGAGGGGTGACGACCACGAGGTCGTGGCCGGCGGCGATGTGGTCCAGGGCCTCCTGCTGCGAGGGATCGGCGTCCAGCACCAGCGTCTCGTCCCGCGGGTCACGCTCGTCCAGCGGCGCCAGCCCCGTGTCCGTGAGCTCGCCGCGGCGCGGCACCATGCCGGACCCGGCGTCGTACAGCGCCGCGACCACGGGGTGGGTGGAGTCCACCACGTCCACGGAGGCGGTGTCCGCGAGGTCGGCGAAGGTGGAGACCAGCAGCCGGTTCTCCACGACCAGCCCGCGCAGCCGGCGGGCCTCCGAGCGCAGCAGCTCCAGGGCCGGCATCGGCTCCAGCTTGGCGGTGGCGTAGGCGGCCCGCAGGTAGTCGTCGGCGTCCAGGGCGATCCCGAAGGTGTCCCGGAAGTACCGCGCCAGCGCCGGGTTGAGCCGGGCGCGTTCGGTGATCTGGACCTCGTAGTCGTCCTGCTCGCTGCGCAGGGTCAGGGTCAGCCGTGCCAGCAGCACCGGAGCGGACATCTGCGTGGAGCGGCCCTCCTCGATGGTCCGCCAGGTCGCCACGCCGGTGGCGAGGTAGCCGACGTCGACGCCGCGGTCCTCGGCCAGCTCCTGGATCTTGCCGCGCAGCTGCCGGGCCGCGCCGCGGGCGGCCACGAACTGTTCCTGGTCCCGCAGCAGGGTGGACAGCCGCGTCTTGCGTCCGGACAGGAACTGGGACAGGCCCGAGGGATGGGAGTGGGTGATGTCGATGCTGTTCGCCGAGGACGGGGCGAACCGCAGCATGGTGTCGTTCTCGGTGCCCGAGCCCAGGGAGGCCAGCCAGGCCGGGAAGGTGGGACGGTCCTCGGAACCGGGGGCGCCGCCGTCGGGGGTCTCCGCGTCCGGCCGTGGTGCCGCAGGGCTCTGGGTTCGGTCCTGCTCAGTCACAGTTGTCCTTCCTGCCGCCGGCCGCGCTCCCGCAGCCCACGACGACGGCGGGCGGCAGGGCGCCGGGGGTCACCGATGCTTGCTTCCACGGTACCCAACGGCACCGACGATTCCGTCGAGGACGGCGGTGTGCCCCACCGCCGTCCTCGACGGCTCACTCCCACTCGATGGTTCCCGGGGGCTTGCTGGTCACGTCCAGGACCACCCGGTTGACCCCGTCCACCTCGTTGGTGATCCGGTTCGAGATCCGCGAGAGCAGGTCGTGGGGCAGCTGTGCCCAGTCCGCGGTCATGGCGTCCTCGGAGGTGACGGGCCGCAGCACCACGGGGTGGCCGTAGGTGCGGCCGTCGCCCTGGACGCCCACCGAGCGCACGTCCGCCAGCAGCACCACCGGGCACTGCCAGATGTGGCGGTCCAGCCCGGCGGCGGTCAGCTCGGCGCGCACGATCGCGTCGGCCTTGCGCAGCAGGTCCAGGCGTTCCTTCGTCACCTCGCCGATGATGCGGATGCCCAGGCCGGGGCCGGGGAACGGCTGGCGCCAGACGATCTCGTCCGGCAGGCCCAGCTCGTGGCCGACCGCGCGCACCTCGTCCTTGAACAGGGCACGCAGCGGCTCGACGAGCTCGAACTCGATGTCCTCCGGCAGCCCGCCCACGTTGTGGTGGCTCTTGATGTTGGCGGTGCCCTCTCCCCCGCCGGACTCGACGACGTCCGGGTACAGGGTGCCCTGGACCAGGAAGCGCACGTCCTTGGCGTCCGGGTCGTGGCGGGACTCCTCGATGATGTCCGCCTGGGCCCGCTCGAAGGTGCGGATGAACTTCTCACCGATGATCTTGCGCTTGGTCTCGGGGTCGGTGACGCCGGCCAGGGCCTCGAGGAACACGTCCTCGGCGTCCACCATGACCAGCCGGGCTCCGCCGCTGGCCCGGCCGAAGGCCTTCTCGATCTCCTCGGACTCGTCCTGGCGCATCAGGCCGTGGTTGACGTAGACGCAGGTGAGCTGGTCCCCGACGGCCCGCTGCACGAGGGCGGCGGCCACGGCGGAGTCGACGCCGCCGGACAGGCCGCAGATGGCGCGGTAGTCACCGATCTGCTCGCGGATCAGCTCGACCTGCTCCTCGATCACGTTCGAGGTGGTCCAGGACTGCTCCAGCCCGGCGCCGCGGCGCAGGAAGTTCTCCAGGACGTCCTGGCCGCGCTCGGTGTGGCCGACCTCCGGGTGCCACTGCACCCCGTAGATCCGCTTCTCCGGGCTCTCGAACGCGGCCACCGGGGCACCGGGGGTGCGCGCGGTCACGGCGAACCCGGGAGGGGCCTCGGACACGGCGTCGGAGTGGCTCATCCACACCACCTGGTCCACGTCCTGGCCCTCGAGCAGCTCGGAGGTGGGGCTGATGGCCTCGAGCCGGGTGGAGCCGTACTCGCGGGTCTCGGTGTGGGCGACCTTCCCGCCCAGCGCCTGGGCGATCGCCTGGAAGCCGTAGCACAGGCCGAGCACGGGCACGCCGGCCTCGAGCAGCTCGGGGTCGAGCCGGGGAGCGCCCTCGGCGTACACCGAGGAGGGCCCGCCGGAGAGGATGAGGGCGGCCGGCTTGCGCGCGAGGATCTCCTCGGTGGCCAGGGTGTGCGGGACGACCTCGGAGTACACGTTGGCCTCGCGGACCCGGCGGGCGATCAGCTGGGCGTACTGGGCACCGTTGTCGACCACGAGGACGGTCGGGAAGTCGGCGGCGATCTGCGGGTTGTCAGCCTGGGTGGAAGTCACCCGTCAAGGATAGTCCAGCGCGGGACCGCCCCCATCTATCGTGGTGCCGTGAACGAGAACGCGGGGACCGACGTCGTACCCCTGAACCCGCGGGCCCGCGAGGCCCAGCGCCACACCGTGGCCGTGCTGGGCACCGCGCAGGTGTTCTCCGGCCTGGGCAACGGGGCCACGCTGTCCCTGGGATCGATCCTCGCCGTGGACCTGTCCGGGGCCGAGGCCACCGCCGGGCTGGTCAACACGGGGATGACGCTCGGATCCGCGGTGGTGTCCATCCCGCTGGCCCAGCTCGCCCTGTCCCGTGGCCGGCGGGTGGCCCTCGGCGCGGGACTGGCCGCGGGCCTGGTCGGCCAGGCCCTCATGGTCACGGCGGTGCTCGCCCGGGCGTTCCCGGTCCTGCTGCTCGGCGCGTTCCTGGTGGGTTTCGGGGCGGCCGTGAACCTGCAGGCCCGGTTCGCCGTGACCGACCTGGCTGAGCCCCGGCACCGCGGGCGCGACCTGTCCCTCGTGGTGTGGGCGGTGACCGTGGGAGCCGTCCTCGGCCCGAACATGGTGGGCCCCGGCGCGGTGCTGTCCGGGTGGCTGGGGATCCCCGCCCATGCCGGGCCGTTCCTCATCTCCGGTGCCGGCATGCTGGTCGGCTGGCTGATCATCCTGCTGGGGCTGCGCCCGGATCCGCTGCTGCTGCGCCGCGAGCTGGAGGGCGTCCCCGAGGGTCCGGACCCGGACGCGTCCCGCCGTCCGGTCGGGCCCGGGACCGGGACGGGAGGCGTGGAGACCGTCGTGGAGCCGGTACCGGTGGTGGCGCGCACGGTCCCGGGCAACCGCTGGACCGCCGGCTGGCACGCCATCCGCCGCCATCCCTCCGCGCTGGCCGCGCTGGTCTCGGTCATCGCGGCGCACGCGGTGATGGTGGGGCTGATGTCCATGACGCCCCTGCACCTGCAGCACCAGGCGGGAGTGGCCAGCAGCGAACTGGGCCAGCACCCGGACACCGTGGTGCTGATCGGCTTCACCATCTCCCTGCACGTGGCCGGGATGTACGCCCTGTCCCCGCTGATGGGCGTGCTGGCGGACCGGTTCGGCCCGGCGCGGATCGTGTCCGCCGGACTCGCCACCCTGCTGGCCGCCACCGCCTTCACCGGCTTCCTGCCCGGTGAGCACTGGGCCGTGGTGACGGGGCTCGTGCTCCTGGGGCTCGGCTGGTCCGCGACGACTGTGGCCGGCTCCACCCTGCTGGTGGCGGCCCTGGCCCCGCAGGAGCGGGTACCGGCCCAGGGCTTCTCGGACGCGGCGATGTCCCTGGCGGCCGCGGTCGGCTCCGTGCTGGCCGGGCTCGTGATGGGCTGGATCGACTACGCCGGGCTCTCAGCGCTGCTCGGTGCCGTGGTGCTGGCGTCCCTGGCCGGCGTCGTCGCCCTGGTCCGCCGCCAGCCCGCCCCGTCCGCCTGAGGGCACGCGGCCGCCTGAGGGCCCGCCGCCAGCCGGCACCGGCCGCCTGAGGGCCCGCGGCCGGTGGAGGCCCCGCGGCCTGGCCGGGCGAGGCCCGGCTCCCGGGGACGGGCCGATCCGAGTGGTGACCGAGTGTGCCGCGACGGCCTCCGGGACCGAACGGCCGGGGTCGACGGTGGCCCGCGGGCCCTCCGGGGCCGCCGCGGCGTCCCCGGTCCGCCGAGGACGGGTGGTGGTCGAGTAGCCGTCCCTGCAGACAAACGGCCCGCCGGATCCTAGAAAGTATGACGTGCTCAACACTCGTCTGCACCGCGTCCTGTCCCCGGACACCGGTGCCACCGCCCCGCCCGTCTCCCTGCCGTCCCTGGCCGCGCCGCCCGCG
>NZ_DAOMPX010000014.1:62044-66132 GCF_035445025.1 Citricoccus sp.
CCGTGACCGCGCCGCCCGCAGACCCCGACGTGCGCGTGCCGATGTTCTCCGCCGCCGAGTACGGCCAGCGGTTGGCGGCGGTGCGCGAGCGGATGGCCCGTCAGGGCCTCAGCGCGCTGGTGGTGACCGATCCCGCGAACATCTTCTACCTGAGCGGTTACGACGCCTGGTCCTTCTACACCCCGCAGATGCTCTTCGTCCCCGCGCAGGGCGAGATGCTGCTGTTCCTGCGGGAGATGGACGCCCAGGGCGCGTTCCGCACCTCCTGGCTGCCGGAGGACCAGATCATCGGCTACCCGGAGCAGTACGTCCACCAGCCCCACGTCCACCCCTTCGACTGGGTGGCCGTCGCCCTGCGACGGCGGGGACTGGTCGCACCGGCCGCGACCGGCTGCATCGGCCTGGAGATGGACGCCCACTTCTTCGCACCGAAGGCCTACCGCGCCCTGGTCAACGCGCTGCCCGAGTGGACCCTCGTGGACAGCTTCGAACTGGTCAACTGGGTACGGGCGGTCAAGTCCGAGGCCGAGATCCAGTACATGCGCACCGCGGCGCGCGTCACGACCGCCGCCATGCGGGCGGCCATCGACGCGATCGAGCCCGGGGCCGCCCAGCACCTCGTGGCGTCCAGGATCGCCGCCGCCCAGGCGGAGGGCGACGGGGAGGCCTGGGGTGACTTCCCGGCCATCGTCCCCATGCTGCCCACCGGCCGGTCCGCGGACACCCCCCACCTGACCTGGTCGGACCGCGTCCTGGGTGAGGGGGACGCGGTCGTGGTGGAGCTGGCCGGAGCGCACCGGCGCTATCACGTGCCCCTGGCGCGCACGGTGATGCTCGGCACTCCCCCGAGCGAGCTGCTCCTGCTGGAGGAGGCGGTCGCCGCCGGTCTGCAGGCCGTGCTCGACGTCACCGCCGCGGGCGTCCCGGTGCGGGAGATGTCCCGCGCGTGGAACCTGACGCTGGCCCAGTACGGGCTGGAGAAGCCGAGCCGGCTGGGGTACTCCATCGGCATCGGTTATCCCCCGGACTGGGGCGAGCGCACCGTGAGCATCCGCTCCGAAGACGAGAACGTGCTGGCCGAGAACATGACGTTCCACCTGATCTGCGGGATGTGGATGACCGGCTACGGCTACGAGGTGTCCGAGTCGATCCGCGTCACGGGCACGGGAGTGGAGACCTTCACCTCCTTCCCCCGGCAGCTGGTCAGGAAGTGATCCCGTGACCATGGACCAGCTGGCCTGTACCCCGCGTGAGCGCGCGGTCCTGGACCTCCTCGACCTCGACGGACTGGTGGACCTGACGCGTGCCCTGATCGACGCCGGCGGGGAGAACCCCGGCAGCACCGAGCAGGAGACGGCCCGCGTGCTGGCCACGGCCGGGCTCGCCCGCGGGCTGGCGGTGCGCACGGACGACGCGGCACCGCAGCGACCGAACGTGGACGTGGAGCTGGCCCCCGGCGGGGCCGTGGGCGAGGGACCCGGACTGTTGTTCCTGGGCCATTCCGACGTGGTGCCGGCAGGACCCGGGTGGTCCCGTGAGCCGTTCCGGTCCGTCGTGGACGGCGGCCGGGTCTTCGGCCGGGGAGCCACCGACATGAAGGGCGGCCTGGCGGCCGTGCTCGTGGCCATGGACGCCCTGCGCCGCGCCGGGGCGCCGCTGACGGGGCCGGTGCGCCTGGCCTGCACCGTGGACGAGGAGGACCTGGGCCTGGGCATCCGCCACCTCACTACGCGTGGCCTCGGCCGGACCTTCGCCGGGTGCGTCGTGGCCGAGCCCACCGACCTGCAGACGGTCATCGCGTGCCGCGGGGACGCCTATCTCGAGGTGACCGTCACCGGTGTGCCCGCCCACTCCGGACGCCCCGAGGACGGCCGCAACGCCATCGACGCCGCGTCCCGCCTGCTCGCCCTGGTCCGCGAGGACCACGAGGCCCACGCCCGCACTCCCGACCCGTTGCTGGGCTCGGCGACCTGGAACATCGGCCGGATCGACGGCGGCCGGGCCACCTCGATGGTCGCCGCGCAGTGCCACCTCTGGCTCGATCGGCGGCTGATGCCCGGTGAGGAGCCCGAGGCCATCCTGTCCGGCCTGCTCGCCGCCGCCGACCGGGCCGGCATCACCGGTGACGGGATCTCCCTGAACGGCACCGTCACCATGTCCATGCCGGGGTTCCGCACTCCCCGGGAGCACCCGCTCGTGGAGGCGGTGCACGGAGCGGTCCGGACCGTGGGCGGCCCCGACTCCATCGGCGGGTGGTCCGCGGCCTGCGACGGCGGCTTCGTGGCCCAGGACCTCGGCGTTCCCACCGTGGTCATGGGTCCCGGTGGGCTGAACGACCAAGCGCACCAGGTCGACGAGTCCGTGGCCGTCGAGGAACTGGAACTCGCGGCGCGTGCCTACGTGCTGACCGCCCTGCGCATGCTCTCCCCCTGACGGCGCCTCGCACGGACCGTCGCCGATTCCCGCATGTCCCCTCATCACCCGCACCCGGGCGCCCTCCAGGGCGCCACCCCTCCCCCTGAAGGCTGTCATGACACACCTCGACCAGACACAGCACACCCCCGGCCGCCCGGAGGGCGGTGCGGACCCGTCACCGGCCGCGGCCGTCCCCGCGGCCCCGGACACCCGGACGGTCCACCGCGCCGTCGCGGCCTCGGCGCTCGGCAACGCCACCGAATGGTTCGACTACGGCGTGTATGCCGTCTCGGTCGTCTACCTGACGCAGAACTTCTTCCCCGGGGAGGCCGGCACGCTGCTCGCCCTGAGCACGTTCGCCCTGTCCTTCCTCGTCCGGCCGCTGGGCGGGCTGTTCTGGGGGCCGCTCGGTGACCGGCTCGGTCGGAAGAGGATCCTGGCGCTGACGATCATCCTGATGGCCGGGGCGACCTTCTGCATCGGCCTGCTGCCCACCTACGCGACCATCGGCCTCGCCGCGCCGGTCCTGCTGGTCGTGCTGCGCATGATCCAGGGCTTCTCCACCGGTGGCGAGTACGGCGGAGCGGCGACGTTCATGGCCGAGTACTCCCCGGACCGGAAGCGGGGCTTCTTCGGCAGCTTCCTGGAGTTCGGCACCCTCGGGGGCTTCGCGCTCGGCTCGCTGGTGGTCCTGCTGTCCGGCATGGCCATCGGCGAGGAGGCCATGGCGGACTGGGGCTGGCGGATCCCGTTCCTGCTCGCCGGGCCGATGGGCCTGATCGGCCTGTACCTGCGCTCCAAGCTGGCGGACTCACCGGTGTTCCTGGAGCTCGAGGAGGCGGGCCAGGCCGAGTCCTCCACCGGGACGGCGCTCAAGGACCTGGTCAGCCGGTACTGGCGCCCCATGCTCACGATGGCCGGCCTGGTCGTGGCCCTCAACGTGGTGCACTACACGCTGCTGAGCTACATGCCGACCTACCTGGAGGGCCAGACCGGCATGGACGCCCAGACGGTGCTGACCATCATGTTCGTGGCGCAGTTCGCCATGATGCTGGTCGTGCCCTTCGCCGGGGCCCTCTCGGACCGCGTCGGCCGGAAGCCGATGTGGTACGGCTCGCTGATCGGCCTGTTCGTGCTGGCCATTCCGATGTACACGCTCATGGCCAACGGCTTCTGGTGGGCGCTGCTGGGCTTCGCCGTGCTGGGCCTGCTCTTCATCCCCCAGCTGGCCACCATCTCGGCCACCTTCCCGGCCATGTTCCCCACCCAGGTGCGCTTCGCCGGTTTCGCCATCACCTACAACGTCGCCACCGCCGTCTTCGGGGGCACCGCCCCGATCGCCAACGAGGCCCTCATCGCCACCACCGGCAACCCGCTGGTCCCGGCGTACTACATGATGGGTGCCTGCGTCATCGGGCTCATCGCCGTGCGGTTCATGCGCGAGACGGCCGGGGTCTCCCTGCGCGGCACGGAGATCCCCGGGACCGGCGCGGCAGCCGCCCCCGTCCCCGCCCCCGCGCGGGCCCTCGGATAGTTCCGTCCGACCGGCCCGGGTCCCCTGGGCCGGCGCCCTGCACGCACGACGCCCGGCGGGGAGCTCCCCGCCGGGCGTCGTACATGCGCTGGCTCGGGCCCGGTGTGGGCCCGAGGCGCAGCGGTGTCAGGTCAGTACC
>NZ_DAOMPX010000015.1:0-65734 GCF_035445025.1 Citricoccus sp.
GTGAACCTATGCTGTGGCCATCGCGTCGCTGACATACGGGGGAGCCATGACCGAGGCCTTGGCCGCAGAGGAGCGGCAGTCTCCTCCCGGTGGCCTGCCCACGTCCCCTCGTCGCGACATCCAGGGACTCCGGGCCCTGGCCGTCCTGGCCGTCCTGATGGACCACCTCGCAGGCTGGCCGAGGGGTGGTTTCGTCGGGGTGGACATCTTCTTCGTGATCTCCGGTTTCCTCATCACCGGCCTCCTGCTCCGGGAGTATGAACGCACCGGGAGCATCTCGTTCCGCTCGTTCTACGTGCGCCGGTTCAAGCGGATCATGCCGGTATCGGTGCTGGTCCTCTTCGTCACCGTCGTGATGGCGAGCCTGCTCTTCCCCACGACGAGGACGGCCACCACGATGGGTGATGCCCTGTGGTCCCTCGTCTTCGCGGGCAACTGGCGGTTCGCCATCAGCGGCTCGGACTACTTCCAGGAAGGCGCCCTGCCCTCGCCGCTGCAGCACTACTGGTCTCTCGGCGTGGAGGAACAGTTCTACCTCGTCTGGCCGTGGCTCCTGCTGGTGGTTCTGGCCATCGTGGCACGGGCCCGGGGCACCCTGGCCGTCCGGCGTGGAGTACTGGCCGTCACGGTCCTGGCCCTGATCGTCGCCTCGTTCTCCTGGGCGCAGGCGGAAACGGCCCTGAACCCGACGGTCGCCTACTTCTCGACGGCGTCCCGGGCCTGGGAACTGGGGGTCGGTGCACTCCTGGCCGTCCTGGCCCCTGTCTTCGCCCGGCTCCCCGAACGACTGCGTTCCCCGCTGGCATGGCTCGGCTTGACGGGTATGGTCGTGTCGATATTCTGGCTCGCGCCGGGCCACGTGGGTTTCCCGGCGCCGTTGGCGCTGTTCCCGGTGGTCTCGGTCGCCGTGGTCATCGCCGCGGGGATCGGAGCACGGTCCACCGGCCCGTGGCCACTGACGAACCCGGTGAGTCGTTACGTCGGTGACATCTCCTTCTCCCTGTACCTGTGGCACTGGCCGGTCATGGTCCTCGTCACCGCGCTGACGCCCGGTGACGGGATCCGGTACTACCTGTGGTCGCTCATCCTGGTGCCCGTCCTCTCCGTCTGCAGCTACCACCTGGTGGAGGACCCGCTTCGCCGCGAGGCGTGGTTCACCCGCGAGGGGGAGCACGGCCGGCTGGGGCGCCGACCCGGTGCGCTGCGGACGGTCGCGGCCGTCGCGGTGGTGTGCGTGGCGGGCGCCGGCGTCGTCCTGGCGGCGTTCGCGGTCCGCTGGGACCACGCCGCGACAGCGGAGGGCGGACCCTCCGGTCAGGAGTCCGTCCTGGCCGGCTCGGCCGAGGCCATCGACGCGGCACCGGCCCCCACCGTGAAGGGCGGGTGCCTGGGGGCTGCGGCGATGGCGGCCGGGGAGGACTGCGCCGGCCTGCTGGGGGACCGGTTGCTGCCGTCCCTGGAGACCTTCGCCGAGGACACCGGCGGCCAGTACCAGTGCTGGCGGTCCAAGGACGGGCCCGCCTTCCCGGACTGCGACCTGGGTGACCCGGGCGGGACGCTCCGGGTGGCACTCATCGGGGACAGCCACGCGGCCTCGTTCCTTCCGGCCGTCGAGGCGGTGGCGGAACGCCACGGCTGGGAGCTGGACGTGTTCACCGGCTTCGCCTGCCACTGGTACGCCCACGAGGCGGGGGACAACTGCTACGGCCCCCTGCAGGACGCCGAGGAGGCCCTCCTGACCGGCGAGCCCTATGACGCGGTGCTGGTCACCTCCTCGCGCTACGACGATTCCCGGCCGCTCCAGGAGCGGACCGACCTGTACGTCCGGGCCTGGGAGCCCGTGGCGGCCCGGGGGACCCGGATCATCGCGGTCACCGACGTGCCCGCCGCCACGGAGGAGTCCATCCAGTGCCTGACCCGGATCGGGTTCTCCGTCACGGACAACGACTGCGGGGTGCCCCGCGAGGAGGCCCTGGCCAGGGTGGATCCCCTGCCGCGGGCGGCCTCCCGCGTGGAGGGCGCCGCCGTGGTCGACCTGACCGAGTACTTCTGCACCGAGGACCTCTGTCCGGCGGTGATCGGCAACACCGTGGTCTACCGGGACGCCAGCGGACACATCTCCTCGACCTACGCCCGGTCCCTGACGCCCTTCCTCGAAGAGGACCTGCTCGGCCTGCTGGACCAGTGACGAGCCGCAACGGGCCGTCCTGGCGTCCTCCTGAGCGGCCGCCGGACGGACACACGGGTCAGGACGAGGTGGTCTCGGCCGAGCGCACCAGCTCGGTCAGGTTGAGCGCGGCACGCATGACGGTCTCGGCATGGACCCGTCCCGGCTGGCGGGTGAGCCGTTCGATGGGGCCGGAGATGGACACCGCCGCGATGACCCGGCCGCTCGGGCTGCGCACCGGGGCGGACACCGAGGCGACGCCCGGCTCGCGCTCACCCAGGGACTGGGCCCAGCCGCGACGCCGGACCGCGGCCAGCACCGTGGGGGTGAACACGGCACCGGAGAGCCCCTCGACGAGCCGTTCGTGATCCTCCCAGGCCAGGAGCACCTGAGCGGCTGAACCGGCCTTCATGGACAGCCGGGTGCCCACCGGGATGGTGTCCCGCAGGCCCACGGGGCGCTCGGCGCTGGCGACGCAGACGCGGCTGTCCGCCTGCCGCCGGAACAGCTGGGAACTCTCGCCGGTGGCGTCCCGCAGCCGCGTCAGCACCGGCCCCGCCGCGGAGGTCAGGCGGTCCTCGCCGGCGGCGGAGGCCAGTTCTCCCAGGCGGCTGCCGAGGATGTACCGGCCCTGCAGGTCACGTCCCACCAGCCGGTGGTGGACCAGGGCGGCCGCCAGCCGGTGGAGCGTCGGGCGGGCGATGCCCGTGGCGGCGACCAGCTGGGCCAGGGAGGTGGGGCCGGCCTCGAGGGCGTCCAGGATCGCAGCGGCCTTGTCGACGACGCCGACACCGCTGGGCCGGTGCAACGCCTGGAGCTGGGGCGAGGTGGGAGGGATGTCCATACTCTGATACTAGCGTCTCAATATATGAGATTGTGTCTGAGGCGCTGGCCGCTCCCCGCAGGCGGTGCCACAGTGGAACGGTCACAGGTGGAAGGACTTGAGATGGCAGAGATCCCCGAGAACGCAGTCAATCCGGCGGCCCCGCGCACGCTGGCCGAGAAGGTGTGGCAGGACCACGTGGTCGTTCCCGGTGAGGGTGCCGGAGAGGCGCAGACCCCGGACCTGCTCTACATCGACCTGCACCTGGTACACGAGGTCACCAGCCCCCAGGCCTTCGAGGGCCTGCGGCTCGCCGGACGCCCCGTCCGCCGGCCCGACCTGACGATCGCCACCGAGGACCACAACACGCCCACGCTGGAGATCGACAAGCCGATCGCCGACCCGGTCTCGGCCAAGCAGATCCAGACCCTGCGGGACAACGCCCGCGAGTTCGGCATCCGGCTGCATTCCCTGGGCGACGCCGAGCAGGGCATCGTGCACGTCGTCGGACCCCAGCTGGGCCTGACCCAGCCGGGCATGACCGTGGTCTGCGGCGACTCGCACACCTCCACGCACGGGGCCTTCGGCGCGCTGGCGTTCGGCATCGGCACCTCGGAGGTCGAGCACGTGCTGGCCACCCAGACCCTGCCCCTGAAGCCGTTCAAGACGATGGCGATCAACGTCGAGGGCACGCTGCGCGACGGCGTCACCGCCAAGGACATCATCCTGGCCGTCATCGCCAAGATCGGCACCGGCGGCGGCCAGGGCTACGTGCTGGAGTACCGCGGCTCGGCCATCCGGTCCCTGTCCATGGACGCCCGCATGACCATCTGCAACATGTCGATCGAGGCGGGCGCCCGCGCCGGGATGATCGCCCCGGACGAGACCACGTTCGAGTACATCAAGGATCGCCCGCACGCGCCGCAGGGACAGGACTGGGACGCGGCCGTGCAGTACTGGAGCAGTCTGCCCACCGACGAGGGTGCCAGCTTCGACGCCGAGGTGTTCCTCGACGCCGACACGCTCGAGCCCTTCGTCACGTGGGGCACGAACCCGGGCCAGGGCGTGTCCCTCAGTGACACCGTGCCCTCCCCGGAGCAGTTCGAGGATCCCAACGCCCAGGCCGCCGCGCAACGGGCGCTGGAGTACATGGACCTGAGGCCCGGGACACCCATGAAGGACATCCGGGTGGACACGGTCTTCCTCGGGTCCTGCACCAACTCCCGCATCGAGGACCTGCGCACCGCCGCCTCCATCATCAAGGGGCAGGCCAAGGACGAGGACGTGCGGATGATCGTCGTCCCGGGCTCGGCGCGGGTGCGCCTGCAGGCCGAGGCCGAGGGCCTGGACCGGGTCTTCAAGGACTTCGGCGCCGAGTGGCGCTTCGCCGGCTGCTCCATGTGCCTGGGCATGAACCCGGACCAGCTGGCACCGGGGGAGCGCTGCGCGTCCACCTCCAACCGCAACTTCGAGGGCCGCCAGGGCAAGGGGGGCAGGACGCACCTCGTCTCCCCGGTGGTCGCGGCCGCCACCGCCATCCGCGGCACGCTCTCATCCCCGTCCGACCTGACCGCCGGTCAGTCCCAGTTCCAGGAGGCCTGATCATGGAACCGTTCGCCCGTCACACCGGAATCGGTGTCCCGCTCAAGCAGTCCAACGTGGACACGGACCAGATCATCCCGGCCGTCTACCTCAAGCGCATCACCCGGACCGGTTTCGAGGACGCCCTCTTCGCCGGCTGGCGCAAGGACCCGGAATTCGTCCTGAACCGTGAGCCGTATAACTCCGGGTCCGTGCTGGTGGCCGGCCCGGACTTCGGCACCGGATCCTCGCGCGAGCACGCCGTGTGGGCGCTGAAGGACTACGGCTTCAAGGCCGTGCTCTCGGCGCGCTTCGCGGACATCTTCCGCGGCAACGCCGGCAAGCAGGGCCTCGTGGCCGCCGAGGTGGACCAGCAGGACATCGAGCTGATCTGGAAGGAGCTCGAGAACCACCCGGGCACCGAGGTCACCGTGGACCTGCAGGGCCGCACCGTCAGCTGCGGCGCCGTGACGGCCGGGTTCCAGCTGGACGACTACACCCGGTGGCGGCTCATGGAGGGGCTGGACGACATCGGCCTCACCCTGCGCACAGAGGCCGAGATCTCCGCCTTCGAGGCCGCCAGGCCCCCGTTCAAGCCCGCCACGCTGCCCGCACGCACGGCCTGACCCCTCTTCGGGCCGTATGCTGGGATGCGGATCCGCGCCCCCGGGCGAACCACCCCAGTGGATCCATCACGAAGCTACGGCCCGACCCGGCGGGCCACGGAGGATGTCCACTGTCTATGGGAAATCTGCTGACGATCAACGGCGGCAAGCCGCTCGAGGGGCGCGTCAGCGTCCGGGGCGCCAAGAACCTGGTGCCGAAGGCCATGGTGGCCTCACTGCTGGGCGACAAGCCGTCCGTGCTGCGCAACGTCCCCGAGATCCGGGACGTGGACATCGTCACCGGACTGCTCTCCGTGCACGGCGTGAAGGTCAGCAAGGACCCGGTCTCGGGTGACCTGACCATGGACCCGGCGCAGACCAAGTCCGCCACGAGTTCGGAGATCGACGCCCACGCGGGGGACTCCCGCATCCCCATCCTCTTCTGCGGGCCGCTGATGCACTCGATCGGGGAGGCGTTCATCCCGGACCTCGGCGGCTGCCGGATCGGCGACCGGCCGATCGACTTCCACCTCACGGTGCTGCGCAGCTTCGGGGCCGTCGTGGAGAAGCGTCCCGGCGGCATCCACATCTCCGCGCCCAAGGGACTGACCGGCGCCAAGCTGGAGCTGCCCTACCCCTCCGTGGGGGCCACCGAGCAGGTGCTGCTGACCGCCGTCAAGGCCGAGGGCATCACGGAGCTCAAGGGCGCGGCCGTCGAGCCCGAGGTGCACGACCTGATCGCCGTCCTGCAGAAGATGGGCGCGATCATCACCGTCCAGACCGACCGGACCATCCGGATCGAGGGCGTCAGCAAGCTCTCCGGTTTCAACCACCGCGCCATCCCGGACCGCAACGAGTCCGCCTCCTGGGCCTCCGCCGCGCTGGTCACCCAGGGCGACATCTACGTCGAGGGCGCGATGCAGCGTGACCTGACGGCGTTCCTGAACACCTACCGGAAGATCGGCGGGGAGTTCGACGTCGACGACGAGGGCATCCGCTTCTGGCACGGCGGCGGCGCGCTCAAGCCGCTGGTGCTCGAGACCAACGTCCACCCGGGATTCATGACCGACTGGCAGCAGCCCCTGGTGGTCGCCCTGACGCAGGCGGAAGGGGTGTCGATCGTCCACGAGACCGTGTACGAGAACCGATTCGGCTTCACGGACGCCCTGGTACGCATGGGCGCCTCGATCCAATTGCACCGGGAGTGCCTGGGCTCGGTGCCGTGCCGCTTCGGGCAGCGCAACTTCCTGCACTCGGCCGTGATCTCCGGACCCACCGAGCTGCACGGGGCGGACTTCGACATCCCGGACCTGCGCGGCGGGTTCTCGCACCTCATCGCGGCCCTGGCCGCCAAGGGCACCTCGCAGGCCACCGGCATCGAGATCATCAACCGGGGCTACGAGAAGTTCATGGACAAGCTGACCGGCCTCGGCGCCGACGTCGAGCTCAGCCGCATCAGCCGCTAGGAGACTGTCTTGACCGCACCAGCCGGGCTCCGCGCCGGGTACTTCGCCGCGTCCCTCCTGGTCCGTCCCGGACTCAACGCCATCATGGCCAAGGAGTGGCAGGGCACCGAGAACATCCCGGACTCGGGCTTCATCGTCTGCGCCAACCACGTGTCCAACCTGGACCCGCTGGCCATGGGCCACTTCGTGTACAAGCAGGGCCACCTCCCGCACTTCCTGGCGAAGTCCGAACTGTTCCAGCTGCCGGTGATCGGCGGGCTGCTCACCGCCATGCGGCAGATCCCGGTCGACCGCTCCCGCGGCGGGAACGACTCCCTGCTGGCCGCGGACGCCGTCCTCGCCCAGGGCGGGGCCATCATCATCTACCCGGAGGGCACGCTGACCTCCGACCCCGACCTGTGGCCGATGAAGGCCAAGACCGGGGCGGCCCGGCTCGCCCTGAAGACCGGGGTCCCGGTGATCCCGGTGGCCCAGTGGGGCATCCAGGAGGTCCTGCCGCAGACCGCCACGGTGCCCTCCGTGCGGCCCCGCCACACCGGCAGGATCCGTGTCGGCACGCCGGTGTCCCTGGACGACCTGCGGGAGGCGCCGCTGACCCGGGCCGTGCTGGAGACCGCGAGCGAACGCATCATGTCCGCCATCTCCTCCGAGCTGGAGGTCCTGCGCGGGGACAAGGCACCCGAG
Source organism: Citricoccus sp. (assembly GCF_035445025.1). Taxonomy (NCBI): domain Bacteria; kingdom Bacillati; phylum Actinomycetota; class Actinomycetes; order Micrococcales; family Micrococcaceae; genus Citricoccus; species Citricoccus sp. The sequence continues at coordinate 7,327 of NZ_DAOMPX010000015.1, forward strand.
GGGCGCTGGAACCCGCGGACCGGCCAGCGGGAGACGGTCCAGGCATGACGGGTTCCCGCACGCCGGGCGGGCCCCCGGTCGCGGCGGACCGCGCCCCGGCAGGCCCGGCACCCGAGACCCCCCGCAGCGAACGGATCGCCGTCGTCGGTGCCGGCAGCTGGGGGACGACCTTCGCCAAGGTGCTGGCAGACAGCGCCGCCGAGCGCGGCCTCGCCGATCCGGAGATCGTGCTCTGGGCGCGCCGCCCGGACGTGGCCGCCGGCATCAACGCCGCGCACCGCAACCCGGACTACCTGCCGGACATCGACCTGCCGGAGGCGCTGACCGCGACCACGGACCTCGCCGCGGCCGTGGCGGGCGCCGGCATGGTCGTGCTGGCCATCCCCGCCCAGGAGGTCCGCGGGCACCTGCCCGAGATCCGTGCGCACCTGGCCCCGGACGCCGTCGTGGTCTCCCTCGTGAAGGGGCTGGAGCGCGGCTCCGACGCGCGGATGAGCGAGCTGTGCGCCGAGGGGCTCGGCCTGGCCGCGGACCGCTTCGCCGTGGTCTCGGGACCCAACCTGGCCCTCGAGATCGCGCGCGAGGAACCGACGGCGACCGTCGTCGCCTCGGCCTCGCCCGGGACCGCCGCCTGGGTCGCCGAACGGGTCTACGGCCCCTACTTCCGGCCCTACACGAACACGGACGTGGTCGGCGTGGAGATCTGCGGGGTCGTCAAAAACGTGATCGCCCTGGCCGTCGGCATCTGCGACGGACAGGGCCTCGGCGACAACTCCAAGGCGTCGATCATCACGCGCGGACTGGCCGAGACCTCACGCCTGGCCGTGCGGCTCGGCGGCCGGGCGGAGACCCTGTCCGGACTGGCCGGCCTGGGGGACCTGGTGGCCACCTGCGCCTCGCCCCTGTCCCGCAACCGCAGCGCCGGCCGGCTCCTCGGACAGGGGCTCGACGTCGCGGCCACCACGGCCCGGCTGCGCCAGACCGCCGAGGGCATGAAGTCGGTCTCGGCCGTGGTGGACCTCGCGCGCCGACACGGCGTGGAGATGCCCATCAGCGAGGCGATCAACGCCGTCATCGCTGGCAGACTCGACGTCGACACCCTCGCGGGGCTCCTGTTGGCCCGCGACCTCAAACCGGAAGGACGACATTGACCCAGGACCCAGCCCTCCGTCCCGGCAGCGTCGGAGACAAGCACTGCCCGGGTTCGGGCCGGGACGGCCGGTTGCGCGTGCTTGTGCTGTTCGGCGGCCGCTCCTCCGAGCACCCCATCAGCTGCATCACGGCCGCCGGTGTCCTGAACGCCATGGACCCGGAGAAGTACGAGGTGGTGCCCGTGGGCATCACCACGCAGGGCCGCTGGTCGGCGGTCGCCGCGGACACCGCCCAGTGGAACCTGACCGGCACCGAGCTGCCCTCCGTCCCGGAACCGGACCAGCCCCTCGTGCTGGGGGCCACCCCGGACGGCGGACACGAACTGACGTCCGCCACCGATGCCGAGTCCCACGGGCCCATCGACGTGGTGTTCCCCCTGCTCCACGGCCCCTTCGGGGAGGACGGGACCCTGCAGGGCATGCTGGAGATGGCCAACGTGCCCTACGTGGGCCCCGGCGTGCTCGCCTCCGCCGTCGGGATGGACAAGCACTTCATGAAGATCGCCTTCCAGGCCGCCGGGCTCGCGGTGGGACCCTGGGAGACCATCACCGACCGGCAGTGGCTGACCGCCCCGGAACGGGCCCTGGACCGGGCCGAGGCCCTGGGCTACCCGCTGTTCGTCAAGCCCGCCCGCGCCGGGTCGTCGATGGGGATCAGCCGGGTGACCGACCGCGAGGGCCTGCGCACCGCCGTCGGGGTCGCCCGGGAGCTGGACCCCAAGGTCGTCGTGGAGGCGGGGATCGCCGGCCGGGAGATCGAGTGCGCCGTGCTGGACGGCCACGGCACGGACCGTCCCCGGGCCTCCCTGCCGGGTGAGATCGTGGTGCACGCCGGAGCCCAGCAGCACGAGTTCTACGACTTCCAGGCCAAGTACCAGGACGACACGGCAGCGGACCTGTCCTGCCCCGCGGACCTGCCGGAGGCCGCCATCGCCGAGGTCCAGGAGCTGGCCGTGCGGGCCTTCGAGGCCGTGGACGCGGAGGGCCTGTCCCGCGTGGACTTCTTCTACACCCCGGACGGGCGGTTCGTGATCAACGAGATCAACACGATGCCGGGGTTCACGCCGATCAGCATGTACCCGGCCATGTGGGAGCGCTCAGGCCTGGGCTACCGGGAGCTCATCGACGAACTGATCACCCTGGCCGTGGAGCGCGGGACCGGCCTGCACTAGCGTCCACGCCGGCCCGCACCACCCCGTCGGCCCGCGCTACCCGGTCGGCCCGGGCGTCGCCGGAATGGTCTCCGTGGGCGCCGACGTGCAGCCCCCGGTCGCCGGGATCCTCGAGACGGCCGGGGCCAGGTCCACCATGACCGAGCTCGAGGCGGCACGGGTGTCGTCGAACAGCACCTCGACCGCCGGCGTGCGCCCGTAGGTCGTCAGCGTCCAGAACTCGCCGTCGTCCCGGGTCACCCAGTCCACCCCGTTGGCGGTCACGCAGTGTTCGGTGGTCGGCCCGGGGGTCGGGACCCCGCAGCGCAGGATCACGGCCGAGGGCTCGCCCCAGGCCGCCGTGGCCTGGCTGTCCGTCTCGCGCCGGTCCAGGCCGGCGACGGCGTCCGGCAGGGCCACCATGGCCTCGGCGCACACCGGGTCAGTGGCCTCCGGGGCGGGCTCGACGTCGGCCACCGGCGCGGCACAACCGGTCACCAGGAGGCCGGCGGCCACCATCCCCACGCCGAGCGCGGCGTTCCGGCGCCCGGCGGCGCGCGGCCGCCCCGCGGGACGGCAGGGGAGACCGGCCTGGGCCGGACCGCCGGAACCGGCGGATCGGACGCGAACCTCGGAGTCAACACCGCGCGAAAGCATCCACCCAGCCTACGACGGCTGGCCGTGACCGTGACGTAGCATGGTTCCCAGCGCCGCGGAAGAGGGGGGTCGTCCCGGGCCGGGTCCCCAGGTGTGCGCTCTCCACCGACATGCCGACCCAGCCCGATCGCGGAGGACCCCCTTGTCCCACCCTGTGCGCCGTGACGCCGAGACGGTGGGACATCTCCCCGACGTGGCCTCGACCGCCGGATGCGGTGAGGTCCGGGTGACGGATCGGCCCTGCCCCCCGCGAGCGATCGACCCCGCGTTCCTGACGCCGGTGGTGACGGGAACTCCGGGTAGGATCACCGATGTGGTCACGGAGCTATCCCCCTACCTGACCATGGACGATTCCCCCACCGTCGGCACGTTGGCCGGCCGGGGGAGGACCATGACAGACCTCCGGTCCGGCGACGCCGACATGTTCACGCTGCCGACCCCTGGCGTCGGCCGGGTGCGGGGACAATCGGCCGCCTGGCCGGACGTACAGGCAATCGCGACCACCGGCCCAGCGTTGGGCCAGGGCGAGATGGCGTCGTATCGAACCGGTCGGTGACCGGGACCAACCAGAAAGGATCGCGACTTGGACCTGCGCGACTACATCCGGATCCTGCGGAACAATTGGCTGTCGATTCTGTTGATCACCCTCCTGGGCGTCGCCGTCGCGGCCGGCGCCACGGCGCTGACGAAGCCCACCTACACGGCGCGGACCCAGATCTTCGTCGCGGTGAACTCGGGGGAGACCGCCACTGACATCCTGCAGGGCTCCAGTTTCTCGGAGAAGCGCGTCACGTCCTACGTCACCCTGGCCAAGAGCCCGCGCGTGCTGCAGCCGGTCATCGACGAGCTGGGCCTGGACGCCAGCCCCACGGCGCTCGCCGCGACCGTGGAGGCCACCGCCCCGCCGCAGACGGTGCTGATCAACCTGTCCGCGAGCCAAGAGGATCCGGCCCGGTCGGCCGAGATCGCCAACGCGGTGGCCGAGTCCCTCATCGCCACCGTCTACGCGGTCGAGGATCCCGAGGGGGGTGGCGACCCGTTGGTGGACCTGTCCGTCGTGGAGAGCGCGGACGTGCCGGTGTCCCCGTCCAGCCCCCGCGTGGCGCTCAACCTGGTGCTCGGCCTCGTGGTCGGTGCCGCGCTCGGCGTCGCCTTCGCCCTGCTGCGCAGCCTGCTGGACTCCCGTATCCGCAGCCGCGAGGACGTCGAGCGGGTCACGGACGCCCCGGTGCTCGGTGCCTTCGCCGACCACAAGGACGCCGAGGACGAGGCCATCATCTCCCTGGACGACCAGTTCGACCCGCGGGCCGAGAACTACCGCCAGTTGCGCACCCACCTGAAGTTCACGAACGTCGACGGCGGCACCCAGTCCGTGGTCGTGACCTCCCCGATCCCGGGCGAGGGCAAGACCACCACCGCCTGCAACCTGGGCATCATGCTCGCCGAGTCCGGAAGCCGCGTGCTGGTCATCGATGCCGACCTGCGCCGTCCGCGAGTGGCCAAGACGCTGGGCCTGGAGGGGGCCGTCGGGCTGTCCACCGTCCTGTCGGGCCAGATCGACCTCGAGGACGCCATCCAGCCGTGGGGGCCGGACGGCGAGCTGGACGTGCTCACCTCGGGTGAGATCCCGCCGAACCCCTCGGAACTGCTCGGTTCGGACGCCATGCGGCGGCTCATGCACCAGCTCGAGGGCCGGTACGACATGGTCCTGCTCGACGCACCTCCGCTGCAGCCGGTCACCGATCCCACGGTCCTGGCCGCGATGGCCTCCGGCGTCATGCTCGTCACGCGCGTGGACGGTTACGTGCACCGCGAACAGCTGCAGGGCGGGCTGGACAGCCTGGAGTCCGTGGACGCGCGCCTGCTGGGCCTGGTCCTGACCCGCGTGCCGAACCAGCGCGGCACCTACTACGCCTACCAGTACGCCTATCAGTCCGACGTCGTGGAGCCGACCTCGAGCCGGCGCGCCCAGGGTGGCCGCGGATCCGCCGAGTCCAGTGACCGGAACGGCCAGAAGGCGCTGACGGACATGCGGTTGCGTTGAGGTACCCGGCATGACGGAGGAGGCACAGTCCCCCCGGGCCACCTCCCGGGTGCACCGGTGGCTCGCCCTGTCGGAGACCGCCCTGGGCAACGCCTCGGACCGGATGGACGCCATCAACATCTTCCCGGTCCCGGACGGGGACACCGGCACCAACCTCTACGGGACGGTCCGTGCCGCGCGGGCAGCCCTCGAGGACCGGTCCGCGGACGACGTCGGGGAGGCGCTGTCCATCGCCGGACGCGCGGCCCTGGACCAGGCCCGGGGCAACTCGGGCACCCTGCTGGCCGTCATGCTCATCGGCATGTCCGAACCGCTGACCGGTCATGAGCGGATGACCGCGCCCTCCCTCGCCGTGGCGCTGGACCGCGCCCGGGCCAGCGCCTGGGCCGCCCTGTCCGACCCCCAGGAGGGCACCATGCTGACGGTGCTCGCCACGGCCTCCCGGGCGGCCTCCGAGTACGTCTCCCGGCACGCCGACCTGCCCGACGACCAGCTCCGGGGCCGCAAGGAACTCGGCAACGCCCTGGACGCGGTGGTGGACGCCGCGTGGCAGGCCGTGGTGAACACCGAGGGCCAGTTGCCCGCACTGGCCGAGGCCCATGTGGTGGACGCCGGCGGCCTGGGGCTGCTGCTGGTGCTGGACTCACTGCGGGCCACCGTCCTGGGCACCGGCATCGACCCCGGACTGCTGGATGGCCTGCACGGATTCTCCGCGGGGGACCCGCACATCCACCAGGGCAGGGAGTCGCCGGTCGGCTACGAACTGATGTGCAGCATCTCCCTGGACCCGCTGACCGCCGCGACGCTGCGCTTCGAGCTCAACGAGGTGGGTGACTCCGTGATCATGAGCCCGGTGGACGCCCCGGCCGACGGCGAGGGGCCCGTCCGCTGGCGACTGCACGTGCACGTGGACGACCACGCCTCCGCCGAGGCGCTGGTCCGCAAGGCCGGCACCCCGGAGAACCTGGTCGTCACCCCGCTGCAGGATCCGGGGCAGTCCGGGTGAGCCCCGACCCGCTCGACCAGCCGCTGGAACGGCTCCTGGGCGGCAAGACCGCTCAGCGCCTGGAGCGGGAGCTGGGCCTGCGGACGGCCCGGGATCTCCTGGAGCACTTCCCGCGCCGCTGGATCGAGCGCGGGGAGATGACCGCCATCGCCTCCCTGCCCGTGGGCGAGCAGGTCACGGTGGTCGCCCGGGTGGTGTCCGCCAGCAGGCGTCCGATGCACTCCCGGCGCGGCTTCATCGTGGACGTCACCGTGACGGACGACGACACCTCACGTCCGGCCAGCCTCGACATGGCCTTCTTCAACGGCTACGACGCCCAGCGCCGCCTCAAGCCCGGGCTGCGCGCGATGTTCCACGGCAAGACGGCCCTCTACCGCGGTGAGCTGACCCTGAACAACCCGGACTTCTCGGTGCTGGACGACTCCGAGCAACCGGACCGGGAGGACCTCGCCCCGGTTCCCCTGTACCCGGCCACCGCGAAGGTCCCCAGCTGGGTGCTGCGCAGTTCCGTGTCCACCGTGCTGGACGCCCTGGACTGGGCCGGCGTCGAGGATCCCGTGCCGGCCGCCCTGCTTGAGGACGCCGCGGACGACGGCGTCCCCCTGCCGTCCCTGGCCCAGGCGTACCGGGACATCCACCGGCCCGTGGAGGTGCGCGACGCCCACCGGGCGCGCCGCCGGTTCGCCCTGCACGAGGCGCTCGTGCTGCAGGGTGCACTGGCCGTGCGCCGGCACGCCAGCGCCGCCCACCGGGCGGTGGCCCGGCCCGCGGTCGAGGAGGGCCTGCGGTCCGCGCTGGACCGACGCCTGCCGTTCACCCTGACCGCCGGCCAGGTCTCCGCCGGCCAGGTGCTGTCCGCGGACCTGTCCCGCGACCATCCCATGAGCCGGCTGCTGCAGGGCGAGGTCGGCTCCGGCAAGACGCTCGTGGCGCTGCGTGCCATGCTCCAGGTGGTCGACGCCGGCGGCCAGGCCGCGCTGGTGGCCCCGACCGAGGTGCTGGCCGTCCAGCACCACCGCTCGCTGGTGTCCGTCCTCGGCCCCCTGGGGCGGGCCGGCCGGCTCGACGCACCGGACGGACCCGCCACCGAGGTGGTGCTGCTGACCGGCTCCATGCCCGCCGCCGCCCGCCGCGAGGCCCTGCTGAAGATCGCCTCCGGCCAGGCGGGGCTGGTGGTGGGCACCCACGCGCTGTTCTCCGGCACCGTCCAGTTCGCCGACCTGGGGCTGGCCGTGGTGGACGAGCAGCACCGCTTCGGCGTGGACCAGCGCGAGGCGTTGCGCCGGGCGAACCCCGGAACCCACCTGCTGGTCATGAGCGCCACCCCGATCCCGCGGTCCGTGGCCATGACGGTGTTCGGTGACCTCGACCTGACCGTGCTCCCGGGGCTGCCCTCGGGACGGCAGCCGGTGGCCACCCACGTCGCCCGCATGGCCCACGGCCCGCGGATCATCGCCCGGGTGTGGGAGGTGATCGCCGAGCAGGTGGCCGCCGGCCACCAGGCCTTCGTGGTCTGTCCCAAGATCGACCCGACCGACGCCGGCGCGGCCGACGAGGCAGACGGGGACGGCGGCGCGGCCGCGTCCCGCGACCGTCGTCACGACGCCGCGGTGGAGGACATGGTGCCCCGGCTGCGGGAGCTGCCCGCGCTGCGGGGTGCACGGATCGCCGGTCTCCACGGGCGGCAGGACCAGCAGGCGCAGGCAGAGGCCATGGGCCGGTTCGTGGCGGGTGAGGTCGACGTGCTCGTGGCCACCACCGTGATCGAGGTGGGCGTGGACGTGCCCAACGCCACCGTGATGGCCATCCTGGACGCCGACGCGTTCGGCCTGTCCACCCTCCACCAGTTGCGTGGCCGGGTGGGGCGGGGCACCGCCCCGTCCATCTGCCTGCTGGCGACCCGCCTGCCGGACGGTCACCCGGCGGTGGAACGCCTCGAGGTGGTCGCCGGCACCCAGGACGGGCTGGAGATCGCCCGGGCCGACGTGATGCAGCGGGGGGAGGGCGACATCCTCGGTGCGGCCCAGCACGGGGGGAGCCGGCTGAAGGTGCTCAAGGTGCTGCGTCACGCCGACCTGATCGACCTCGCCGCAGGCTGGATCGAGGACCACCAGGGCCCCGACGGGACGCTGGAGGGCCACCCGGCGCTGGCCGCGGCCGTTGCCGCCTGGGAGGCCGGGCACGTCGGAAGCGGCGACTACCTGGAGAAGGGCTGAGGGACGCATATGCCCAGGATCATCGCCGGCCAGGCCGGTGGACTGCAGTTGTCATCGGTGCCGGGGGACGGGACCCGGCCGACCACCGACCGCACGCGGGAGGCGCTGTTCTCGTGGCTCGCGGCGCGCGGCTGGCTGGAGGAGACGGCCGTGGTGGACCTGTTCGCCGGCTCGGGGGCGCTCGGTGGCGAGGCCGCCTCCCGCGGGGCCGCACGGGTCCTGCTGGTGGAGCGGGACCGCCGGGCCGCCGGGGTGTGCCGGAAGAACGCCGCGGCCGTGAACCACCGGCTGGGCCGTGACGTGGTCCAGGTGGCCGTCGGGGCCGTCGACCAGGTCCTGTCCGGGCCTGCCGGTGCCGGGCCCTGGGACCTGGTGCTGGCCGATCCGCCGTACCCGCTGGAGGGGCCGGCGCTGACCGCGACCCTGGAGCGGATCGCGGCGGTGATGGCCCCCGGGGGCCTGCTGGTGCTCGAGCGATCCGTCCGGTCCGTCGAGCCCGAGTGGCCCGCGGGGATCGAGGTGCTCGAGGCACGGACCTACGGGGAGACGGTGCTGTACTACTGTCTCGGCCCGGACGATACGGCGTCCGGCGACCCCGACGCTGGCGCCGGGGACGGCGCGGGGCACTCAGCCGGCTGAGACCGCCGGCAGTGCCGCGAGCCGGCGCACCGCGTCCTCGATGGTGTCCATCGGCTTGCAGAACGCCCAGCGCATCCAGGACCGCAAGCGGCGCGCACCGTCTCCGTCGCCGTCGTCGGGACCACCGGCGGTGCCCTCCGGGCCACCGGTCCCGGGGCCGGGTGTGCACAGCGCACTCACCGGGATGCCCACGACGCCGGCCCGGGCGGCGAGCGCCTCGGTGGCCGCCGCGGCATCGTCCAGGCCCACGGCGGACAGGTCGGTCACCGTGAAGTAGCCCGCGGCGGGCACGACCGGATCGAGGCCTGCCGCCCCCAGCCCGGCGAGCAGCCGGTCGCGGGAGGCACGCAAGCGGTCCCGCTGGCCGGCGAGGAAGACGTCGCCGTCGGCCAGGGCCCCGGCGATGGCCGACTGGTAGGCCGGGCCCGTGGAGTAGGTGAGGAACTGCTTGACCGCCCGCACGGCCGCCACCAGTTCGGCCGGCCCGGTCACCCAGCCCACCTTCCACCCGGTCAGCGAGAAGCTCTTGCCGGCCGAGGACACGGTCAGGGTCCGCTCCCACGCCCCGGGGACGGCCGAGACGGGGTGGTGCCGGCCGTCGTACACCAGGTGCTCGTAGACCTCATCGGACAGGATCAGGACCCCGTGCCGGGCACAGACCTCGACGAGCCGGCCGAGCAGCACCGGGTCCGGGACCACACCCGTGGGATTGTGGGGGGTGTTGAGGACCACCACACGGGTGTCCGGGCCGAGGGCGCGTTCCAGGGCCTCCGGCTCCGGCAGGAAGTGCGGGGGCCGCAGCGGGACGGCCGTGAACCGGGCACCGGCCAGCGCCGTCATGGCCGCGTAGGAGTCGTAGTACGGCTCGAAGGCCACCACCCCGTCGCCCGGGCCGACGAGGGCCAGCAGGGCGGCCGCGATGCCCTCGGTGGCTCCCGTGGTCACCAGGACCTGCCGGTCCGGGTCCAGTTCCAGGCCGTAGTGGCGCCGCTGGTGGGCGCTGACCGCCTGCCGCAGGACGGGCAGGCCCAACCCCGGGGCGTACTGGTTGGCCCGGTCCGCGCCGGTGCGGATCGCCTCGGCGGCACGGTCGCGGATCCATGCCGGCCCGTCCTCGTCCGGGGAGCCCTGGCCGAGGTTCACGGCCCCGTGCCGGGTGGCCAGTGCGGTCATGGCCTCGAAGACGGTGGGCGTGGGGACGCCTCCGGCCAGCAGCCCCGCCGCCGCGGCGGTGCGCCGCCAGGGCTCGGGGCGTCCGTCCCGGGTCGTGGACGGGTGCCGCGTGGGCCCCGTGTCGTCAGGTTGCGGGCCTCGGGCGGGCGCTGTGGTTCCCATGGTGCTCCATAGTATGTTCGGTGCATGCGTCGCGCCGTCTGCCCAGGATCCTTCGACCCCCTGCACAACGGGCACGTGGAGGTGATCGCGCGCGCCAGCAACCTCTTCGACGAGGTCATCGTGGCGGTGTCCACCAACTACGCCAAGAGCCACCGCTTCGACCCGGAGACCCGCATCGAGATGATCCGGGAGACCGTCTCGTCCCTGCAGGGGATCTCCGTGGTGCCGATGGGGGAGGGGCTGCTGGCGGAGTTCTGCCGCAAGGCCGGGGCCAATGCCATCATCAAGGGCCTGCGCAACACCACGGACCTGAACTACGAGATGCCGATGGCCGCGATGAACCGCCACCTGACCGGTGTGGAGACCGTGTTCCTGCCCTCGGACGGGCGCTACGCCCACCTGTCCTCCTCCCTCATCAAGGAGGTCGGCCAGCTCGGCGGTGACATCTCCGAGTTCGTCCCCCGGGCCGTGATGCGCCGGCTGGCCGAGCCCTGAGGCGCCGGCGGCCCTGACGGCCCCGGCGGCCGGACGCCCCCGGCGGTCATCCGGCGCCATCCGTCACCGTGCCGGTCACCTGGCCGGGTTATCCTGCCCCCATGACTTCCCGTTCCAAGAATCCCCGCACCCACAAGGCCGTCATCCCGGCCGCCGGCCTGGGCACCCGTTTCCTGCCGGCCACCAAGGCGATGCCCAAGGAGATGCTCCCGGTGGTGGACAAGCCCGCCATCCAGTACGTGATCTCCGAGGCGCGGGCGGCGGGCCTGGACGACGTGCTGATGGTCACGGGCCGGTCCAAGCGGGCGCTGGAGGACCACTTCGACCGGGTACCCGCCCTGGAGCGCACCCTGGAGCTCAAGGGGGACTTCTCCAAGCTGGACAAGATCCAGGAGGCCACCAACCTCGGGGACATCCACTTCATCCGCCAGGTCGATCCCAAGGGCCTGGGCCACGCCGTGCTGTGCGCCGCCCAGCACGTGGGCGAGGAGCCGTTCGCGGTGCTGCTCGGCGACGACCTCATCGACGAGAACGACAACCTGCTCCAGCGGATGATCGACGTCCAGCAGGCCAAGGGCGGTTCCGTCATCGCCCTGATGGAGGTCCCGCGCGAGAACATCTCGGCCTACGGGGTCGCCGAGGTCACCGCCGTGGAGGGCGGACCGGAGGACGTGGTGAAGGTGACCGGGCTGGTGGAGAAGCCCTCCGCGGAGGACGCCCCGTCCAACCTGGCCGTCATCGGCCGCTACGTCCTGGACCCGGTGGTGTTCCAGATCCTGCGGCGCACCGGCCCCGGCCGGGGCAACGAGATCCAGCTCACCGACGCCCTCCAGGTGCTCGCCGAGGGCACCGGGGAGGGCTTCGGGGTCCACGCCGTGGTGTTCCGCGGCAAGCGCTACGACACCGGGGACAAGCTCAGCTACCTCAAGGCCGTCATCGAGCTGGCCAGCGCCCGCGAGGACCTGGGACCCGAACTGCGCCCCTGGCTCAAGGACTTCGCCGCGTCCATCTGACCCGCTCCCGGGCACCTCAGCCGTCCCCGCGCCGCGGACGCCCGGTCCCCGCCCGCGTCCTCGCGGGCGGGGACCGGTACGCCATTTGGACCGATGGGGCCGAACCGCTAGACTGGTGAGCCGGTCCTGCGGGTTCTTCCCTGCCCGGATTCCTCGTTGGGGGGGATCCGAACCGTCGTCTACTGTCCATCCGGAAGGAATGCTGATGTCCGCGTCATCGTCCCCGGCTGCCAGCGGCGCGTGGGTGGTATCCGTCAAGGACCTGGTACGCAGCCCGGGGTCCATGAGGACCCTGGAGGAGCAGTGGCCGGCCCCCGGGGCATTGTCCACTCCGCTCATCGGCATCCCGGAGCATGCTCCCGTGGACGTCGAGCTGCGTCTGGAATCGGTCCACGAAGGCATTCTGGTCACCGGCGAGGCGCATGCCGAGCTGGTGGGCGAGTGCAGTCGTTGCCTCGACCCGATCCGGGACGGGATCACCGTTGACCTGCAGGAGCTGTTCCTCACTGCCGCCCCCGAGGGTGACAGCGACGAAGAGCGCCTGGTGGTCCACGAGACCGTGGACCTGGAACCCGTCCTCCGGGACGCCGTGGTGACGGCCCTGCCGTTCCAGCCGGTGTGCCGGGACGAGTGCCAGGGCCTGTGCCCCGACTGCGGCATCCGACTGGATGACGCGCCCGCGGACCACGCCCACGAACAGCTGGATCCGCGCTGGGCGGCGCTGGCTGCACTGACCAACCCAGCCGAGGCCGGCACCGCCGGTCCGGACCAGAAGACCTCATCCGACGAGACAGAAGAGAGATAGCCGTGGCAGTTCCGAAGCGGAAGATGTCCCGTTCCAACACCCGTGCCCGCCGCTCCCAGTGGAAGGCCACCGTGCCCCCGCTGGTGAAGTCCGTGGAGAACGGTCGCGTCACCTACCGCCTGCCGCACCAGGCCCAGGTCGTGACCGACTCCGCAGGTACGCCGTTGTTCCTGGAATACAAGGGCCGCAAGGTCGCCGACGCCTGAGTGCCCATGGCACCCAGTTCGTCCGGTGAGCACCGGCCGGCCGTGACCGGCCGGGCGACAACTGAAGACCTTCTCGAGCGTCTCGGGGTCGATATCGACCCCGGGACGCTCGCTCTTGCCCTGACACACCGGTCCTACGCCTACGAGCACGGCGGGCTGCCCACCAACGAGCGCCTCGAGTTCCTGGGCGACTCCGTGCTCGGCTTCGTCGTCACGGACCACCTGTACCGCACCCACCCCGACCTGGCCGAGGGCGACCTGGCCAAGATGCGGGCCGCCGTCGTGTCCACCCGGGCCCTGGCGTCCGTGGCCCGGTCCATCGGCGTCGGCCCGTCCATCCTGCTCGGCGAGGGGGAGAAGCGCACCCGCGGCCGGGACAAGGACTCCATCCTCGCCGACACCCTGGAGGCGCTGATCGGCGCCGCCTACGTGGACCTCGGCCTGGAGGCCGCGCACGGGCTGGTGCACCGCTTCGTGCTGCCGCTGCTCGACGACGCCTCGGCCATGGGTGCCGGGACGGACTGGAAGACCTTCATCCAGGAGGCCGCCGCCGGCGGGAACCTGGGGGCTATCGAGTACCGCATGGAGTCCACCGGTCCGGACCATGACAAGGTCTTCACCGCCACCCTCGTGATCGGCGGCGTCGACTACGCCTCGGCCTCCGGCGGATCCAAGAAGGAGGCCGAACGACTGGCCGCCGCCAACTCCTGGGAGCGGGTGTCCGCCGCGGCACAGGCCCGCAGCGCACCACCGGCGGGTGCCGGTGCCTGAACTGCCCGAGGTCGAGGTCGTCCGCCGGGGACTGGAACGCTGGGCCGCCGGCCGGCCGGTCTCGGCCGTGGAGGTGCTCGACGCCCGGTCCACCCGCCGCCACGACGCCGGCCCGGCCGACTTCGCCGAGCGGCTCACCGGGGCGCGGCTGGCGGTGCCCGAGCGGCGCGGCAAGTACCTCTGGATCCCCCTGGCGGACCGCGGACCGGACGCGCATTCCCTGGTCGCCCACCTGGGCATGAGCGGACAGCTGCTGGTCAGCGAGCCCGGCGACCCCGAACCGCGGCACCTGCGCATCAGGCTCCTGCTCGAGCCCGCCGAGGACGCGGGAGACGGTGAGGACCGCTCCCGTGAGCTGCGCTTCGTGGACCAGCGGATCTTCGGCGGACTGTTCCTGGACCCCCTCGTCGAGGCGGCCGACCGCCCCGGACAGCTGCTGCCGGCCTCCGTGGCCCACATCGGCCGCGACCCGATGGACCCGGTCTTCGACCCGGAGGCGGTGCATCGCCGGCTGCGGCTGCGCAGGACCGGGCTCAAGCGCGCCATGCTGGACCAGACACTCGTCTCGGGCATCGGCAACATCTACGCGGACGAGGCGCTGTGGCGGGCCCGGTTGCACTACGCCCGCCCCACCGAGACCCTGAACCGCACCGAGTCGTCGCGGTTGTTCGAGGCCGTGCGCGAGGTCATGGCGGAGGCACTGTCCCAGGGCGGGACCAGTTTCGACTCGCTCTACGTCAACGTCAACGGGGACTCCGGCTACTTCGACCGCTCCCTCGACGTCTACGGGCGGGCCGGGCAGCCCTGCCGCCGCTGTGCCCGGCAGGGACGCGAGTCGATCATCGTCCGGGACCGGTTCATGAACCGGTCCTCCGCATACTGTCCCCGCTGCCAACCGGTGCCGCGACGGGCCCGCTGGTAGTCACGCCGTCGTCCCGCGCGGGCGCTAGCATGGGACGGATCCTCTTGTAGTCGTTAGGAAACCCCTGTGTCCTCACCCGACCCCGGTCAGTACGCGCCCCGACGCGAGGTGCGCAAGCCCACCCGGCGGCGCCACACCGTCCGCAACGCGCTCCTGGTGGCCGCTGCCCTCGTGCTGGTCGTGCTCGTCGTCGTGGGCATCTACGTCGCCTCGATCGCCACGGCCTTCAACGACAAGCGCCAGACCGTGGATGCGGGCATCGCCACCCAGGCCGCGGTCGACGACGGCGCCCTCAACGTGCTGCTGCTCGGGTCTGACTCCCGCGGCGAGGGCATGGACACGGCGGAGAACAAGGGGGAGGACGGGGAGCGCTCGGACACCATGATGCTCGTCCACGTCCCGGAGGACCGCCAGGACGTCTACGTCATGTCCCTCGTGCGCGACCTCTGGGTCGAGATCCCCGGCGAGGGAGAGCGCAAGATCAACGCGGCGCTGGGCCTGGGCGGCTACCCGCTGGTGACCGCGACCGTGGAGAACCTCGTGGGCGTGAACGTCGACCACCTGGCCGTGATCGACTTCGAGGGCTTCAACGGGCTGACCGAGGCCGTGGGAGGCGTCCAGGTCTGCAACCCCAACACCTTCTCCTCCGGGCAGATCAATCCCTCGTACTTCCCGCAGGGGGAGATCCTGCTGCAGGGGGCGGACGCGTTGCGCTACGTGCGCGAGCGCAAGGCCTTCATGGGCGGTGACTTCGAGCGCGTGGCCAACCAGCAGCGGTTCGTCTCGGCCATGGTGGACCAGGTCCTCACCGTGGACACGCTGGCCAACCCCCAGAAACTCACGGACGTGATCAACGCCATCGTGCCGTTCATCACCGTGGACGAGGGCCTCGACGCCGCCACGATCGCCGGCTACGGACTCCAGCTCAACGGGATCCGCTCCGGGGACATCCACACGTTCACCGTGCCGCACGGGTCCCCGACCGAGGGCCCGGGCGGTGCCTCGATCGTGGAACAGGACGAGGAGGCCATGGCCGAGTTGCGCCGTGCCCTGCGGGACGACCAGCTGGACGAGTACCTGTCCGGCGGAACCGAGGAGGGCCAGGACGGCCCGGACGGCGGCGCGACGCCGTCCGGCAAGGCCACCTCCCCGGCGCCGTCCGCCGAACCGTCCTCCGCTCCCGCGACGACCGGGACGGACGAACCCGGCGCCACCGGCGGTCCGGGCACCTCGGACGCGCCGACCCCCGGGGACGGCGGCACGGGGACCCCGGGCGGGACCTCTGCCGAGCCGGTCGTCCCGGTCAACCCCTGCGTGGGGTCCTGACCCGTGCGCGTCCAGCTCATCACGCACTCCTACCTGCCCGAACGCACCCCGCCCGAGCGGCGATGGACCGCCTTCGTCGAGGCCTTCCGCCAGGAGGGCTGGGACGTCGACGTGGTGGCCCCGCCGGCCGACCCCGCGCAGGTGCCGGGCGGGACCACCGCCGTCGACGCCCGTCGGCGCCGGGGACCGCACGGCGAACGGATCCTGCGGACCCTGCGGCTTCCCGCCCTGGCCGGCAGCCGCGACGGCCGGTTCCTGGGCCACATCGTCCACGCCCTGGCCGCCGTTCCGGTGGCCCTGCGCGCCGACCGGCCGGACGTGCTGGTGATCACCGTGCCCGCCCTGCCGACCGTCGTCGCGGGGTGGACCCTCTCCCGGTTGCGCCGGGTGCCGCTGATCGTGGAGATGCGGGACGCGTGGCCGGACCTGGCCCGGGAGTCCGGGGTCTCCGCGGGGGCCCTGAGCCGGATCATGGAGTCCCTCGTCACCGGCACCCAGCGGGCGGCCGACCTCGTGGTGACCGTGACCGAGGGCTTCGCCGAGCGCCTGGTGGAGCGGGGCATCTCCCCGGTGGAGGTGGTCGGCAACGGCGTGCCCCTGCGGCAGCTCCGGTCCGTGCCGGCGCGCGCGCGGGCGGCGGGGGAGCTCAACGTGCTCTACCTGGGCAACCACGGAGAGAGCCAGGGGCTGGAGACCGTCATCCGCGCGGCCGCACTGGTGCGGGACGGTGCGGAGCGGATCACCGTGCGCCTGGTCGGATCGGGGACGCGGCGCGAGGCGCTCGCGGCCCTCAACGACTCGCTGGGCGGACCCGCGCAGATGCTGGAGCCGGTGCACGGGGCCCGGCTGCGCGAACAGTACGAGTGGGCCGACACGTGCCTGGTCGCGTTGCGCCCGGACTGGCCCAGCTTCGAGTGGACGATCCCATCCAAGACCTATGAACTGCTCGCCGTCGGCCGGCACATCACCGGGATGGTCACCGGCGAGGCCGCACGGGTGCTCGAGTCCTCCGGTGCCGCCACTCTCGTGCCCGCGGACGCGGAGGTCCTGGCCGCCTGCTGGCGCCGGCTCGCCGCCGATCCGGTGAGCACCGCCGTCGACGACCGTGGCCGGGACTGGGTGCGCCGGAACGCCGACCTGCCCGAGCTGGGCCGGCGGTTCGTGGGGCTGGCCCGGCAGGCCGTGATGCGCGGGACCGCCGGGGCCAGACCCTATAATCGCCTCTGACCGGATTCGCCAGCGGTCCCCGGCCCCCACGAACAGCGGACACCGTGTCCCACGGTGCGCCCCACGGGGTGGCCTGCCGCCCGGCTCCACCGACTGAAGGACTTCTCACATGACAGACATCTCCAGCGTCGCCGTGATCGGCCTGGGTTACATCGGGTTGCCGACGGCGGCCGTGCTGGCCGGCAATGGGATCCGCGTGTACGGCGTGGACGTGTCCCAGCGCACGGTCGACGCGGTCAACGCCGGCAGTGTCCCGTTCGTGGAGCCGGACCTGGACGGTTACGTGCGCAAGGCGGTCTCCGAGGGCCTGCTCTCGGCCAGCACGCAGACCCCGGCGGCCGATGCCTACATCGTGGCCGTGCCGACCCCGTTCCACGCGGACAAGAGCGCGGACCTGTCCTACATCGAGGCCGCCGGCCGGGGGCTGGCCCCGCAGCTGCGCGGCGGGGAACTGGTCATCCTGGAGTCCACCTCCCCGCCCGGGGCCACCGAGCAGCTGGCCCAGGTGGTCTACGCCGAGCGCCCGGACCTGGCCGGGCAGCGCTCGCTGCAGTTCGCCCACTGCCCGGAGCGGGTGCTGCCGGGCAAGGTGATGACCGAGCTGGTGAGCAACGACCGGATCGTGGGCGGGTCCACCCCGGAGGCGGCCGAGCGCACCAAGGCGCTGTACGAGACGTTCTGCCAGGGTGAGATCCTGCTGACGGACACCCGCACCGCCGAGCTGGCCAAGCTCGTGGAGAACTCGTTCCGGGACGTGAACATCGCCTTCGCCAACGAGCTGTCGATGATCTGCGCCGAGCTGGACATCGACGTGTGGGAGCTCATCGAGCTGGCCAACCGCCATCCGCGGGTGAACATCCTGCAGCCGGGTCCGGGCGTGGGCGGGCACTGCATCGCGGTGGACCCGTGGTTCATCGTCGATGCCGCCCCGGACCAGGCCCGGTTGATCCGCAGCGCCCGGGAGATCAACGACGCCAAGCCCGAGTGGGTGGTGCGCCAGGTCAAGGCCGAGGCCTTCGACGTGCAGAACGCCACCGGCCGGGCCCCGGTGATCGCCGCGCTGGGGCTGGCGTTCAAGCCCAACATCGATGACCTGCGCGAGTCCCCGGCACTGAGCATCACCGCCAGGATGGCCCAGGAGTTCACCGGGTCCACGATCCTGGCGGTGGAACCGCACGTGGACGAGCTGCCGGCCGCCCTGGCCGGGTACGAGAACCTGCGCCTGGCCCAGACGCAGGAGGCCGTTCAGGCCGCCGACATCATCGTGCTGCTCGTGGACCACACGGCCTTCGCCGGGCTCGGCGACCGCGTGGCCGACAAGCGGGTCGTGGACACCCGGGGGCAGTGGCGCAAGCGGTGACGCGAGGAGCCGGTACCCCCTGGCTGGCCAACGCCCGGGCCACCCTGCGCACCGTCCGCGGTGAGGTGTCCCAGGACCCGGTGCAGTTCGCCCTGCAGCTGTCCCGACGCCTGCCGGACTCCGTCACCCGGCCGGTGGCCGGGCTGCTGACGAGGACCGGCACGTTCGCCGGCGGGGCCGTGGCCGCCGTCGGGCACCAGGTGCTCGGGCACGACGACGCCGCGCGCCGCGCCCTGGACGGTGCCGGCGCACCCGGGGCCCGGGGGGCCGCGGTCATGGCGACCGCGGCCCTGGGCTCCGGGGACGCCGCGACCGCCGGGGCCCTGCTGGCGTCCGTCCCCGAGGCCGTCCGGACGGCCCCCTGGCACGCGGCGGCGGCCCGGGTGGCCCTGTACCACGGTGACGTGACGGGTGCCGTCGACCTGGCCCGGCGCCACGGGCGCAACCGCGCCCTGGCCGCCCGGCTGGAGGCGGAACGGCGCGTGCTGGCCGGACACCGCCCCGACCCCGGGCCCGTCCGGGGCGCCCCCGCGGTGCCCGGCCGGGTCCTGCACGTGCTGACGAGTTCCCTGCCGCACACCACCAGCGGCTACGCCCAGCGCAGCCACGGTGTCCTGAGGTCACTGGCCGGTGCCGGCTTCGACGTCCACGCCGTCACCCGCCCCGGGTACCCGGTGGAGGTCGGCATCCCGTGGGCGCGGCGCGAGGACGAGGTGGACGGGGTGCACTACCGCCGGCTGCTGCCGGGCGCGCTGGCCCGGGACGCCGTCGCCCGCCTGGACCAGCACGCCCGGTTGCTCTCGGCGGAGGTCGAACGGTTGCGCCCGGCACTGCTCCACACCACCACGCACTTCACGAACGCCCTCGTCGTCGACGCCGTCGCCCGCGCCCACGGTCTGCCCTGGGTCTACGAGGTCCGCGGCCAGCGGGCGGACAGCTGGGCCGCCACGCGTCCGGCCGGGGCCCTGGACTCCGAGTACTACCGTGAGTTCCGTGCTCGCGAGGACGAGGCGGCCCGGGCCGCCGACGCCGTCGTGACCCTGGGCGAGCAGATGCGGGCCCGGCTGCTCGGTGCGGGCGTGCCCGCGGGATCCATCCGGCTGTGTCCCAACGCCGTCGACGAGGCCTTCGTCCCCGAACCGCCCGGGCGGGCCGAGGCACGTGCGCACCTGGGCCTGGACCCGGACGACGTCCTGGTCGGGACCGTGAGCTCGGTGGTCGACTATGAGGGACTGGACGTGCTCGTGCGGGCCGTGGCCCGGCTCGCCCCGCAGCACCCGCGGCTGCGGCTGCGGGTCGTCGGCGACGGGGTGTCCCTGCCGGCGCTGCGGGTGCTGGCCCGTGACCTGGGCGTGGAGGGCCGCTGCCAGTTCACCGGCCGGGTGCCGCGCTCCGAGGCCCGCTGGAACCACGCCGCCCTCGACGTCTTCGTGGTGCCGCGCCGGGACCTGCCGGTCACCCGGGTCGTCACGCCCATGAAGACGGTGGAGGCCTCGGCCTCCGCCCGGCCCGTGGTGGCCTCCGACCTGCCCGCCCTGGCGGAACTCGTCCAGGACGGGCTCACCGGCCTGCTCGTGCCGCCCGGGGACGATGCGGCCCTGGCCGACGCCCTGTCCGGGCTGCTGGCCGACCCCGGACGACGTCAGCGACTGGGGGAGGCCGGACGTGCATGGGCCCTGCGGACCCGGACCTGGCAGCAGAACGCCGAGGCCTACACCGCCGTCTACGCCGCCCTGGGCGTGGAACCGGGCGAGCGGCCCTGACCCGGACCGCGTCCTCCCGGCGCCCGACACCCGGGACCCGCCGACCCCACCCGCCGACCGAAGGAGCCACCGTGCCGCAGCAGCCGATCGACGAGATGCCGGCCGAGCCGGACCTGCAGACCCAGGTCGAGCTGTTGAGGCAGGAGCTCTACACCCTGCACGACGAACTGACCGAACGCACGTCCGAACGCCTGGCCCTGCGCGGCCGGCTCAGCGCCCTGACCCTGGACGTGCCCGGGGGACTGGCCGGGGCGCTGCGCGGGCGGGCCCGGGAGCTGCGCCGCCGGGGTGTGGGCGTGGTCCGGGACGCCGCCTCCGGCCGGCTGGCCCCGGCGGCCGCCGTGCGCGAGGCCCTGAGGATCGGTTACGACCAGCTCGGCAGCGTGCCGGCCGAGGCCCTGGCGGAACTGGTCCGGTTGCGCCGCCGGGCGCGGGCCCACCGGCACGCGGGGGCCGGCCCCCTGATGGCCCTGGACCCGGCCGAGCTCGAGGGCCCCCGCGCCCGGCTGTGGCTGGACCTGCTGGCCGACCGGTACGGCCAGGACCCGGACTCGACGGCATACGGTGCCTACCTGGACGAACTGCGCCGGCTGGCCAACCGGGCCGGCAGCATCTCCACGTCCCTGGACACCCTGGCGCAGTCCACGCACCGGGCGCCCCGGATGGCCGGCGCACTGGCCGAGGTCAACGGGCGGGCCGCCGAGCTCTCCGGCTGGCTGCCCCGGATCCCCGGCGGGTTCGAGCCCGTGGAACCGGCCGGCCGGCGGGTCGTGCTGCACCTGGTCAAGGAGTCCCGGCCCTACTTCTCCAACGGCTTCACCTCGCGCAGCCACCAGAACTTCAAGGCCGAACAGCAGGCGGGCTGGACGCCCGTGGTCCTGACCGAGCCCGGGTTCCCCCGGTCGGTGGTGGGAGGGGACTTCGACGCCGTGGAGGTCTACGACGGGATCGAGCACCGGCGGCTGGACACCGGCGTGGACTACGCCAAGGTCCCCGCCGACCGCTGGCAGGAGGACTTCGCCTGGCTGGCCTGGCAGCAGGTCCGCAGGATCCGCCCCGACGTCATCCACGTCTCCTCCGGCCGCCGCGGCTTCGAGACCGCCCTGGTGGCCCTGGCCCTGAAGGAGAAGACCGGGATCCCCGTGGTCTACGAGGTGCGGTCCTTCTTCGAGGCGAACTGGACGCCCAACCTGGAAATGGAGGAGTCGGGGGAGATCTTCCGGCGCCGCATGGAGGTCGAGACCCGCTGCATGCAGGCCGCGGACCACGTGCTGACGCTCGGGACCGCGATGCGGGACGAGATCATCTCCCGCGGCGTCGACGCCGCCAAGGTGTCCCTGGTGCCCAACGCCGTGAACCTGGAGAACTTCCGCCCGGGACCGCGCGATGCCGGCCTCGCCGAGCGCTACGGGATCACCATGCCGACCTTCGGCTACGTCTCCAACATGGACCACCGCCGGGAGGGCCAGGAGCTGCTCATCGAGGCCGCGGTGCTGCTGAAGGAGCAGGGGATCGACGCCCAGTGCGTGCTGGTGGGCGGCGGTGGACGGGTCCAGACCCTGAAGGGGCTCGCCGCCCGGCACGGGATCGAGGACCGGGTGATCTTCACCGGCCCGGTGGACCACACCGAGATCGCGGACCTCTACGGTCTCATCGACGTCTTCGTGGTCCCGCGCATCCGGGAACGCGCCGCCGTCTACGTCACCCCGCTCAAGCCCTTCGAGGCCATGGCCATGCAACGGCCCGTCCTGGTCTCCGACCTCCCGGCCCTCACGGAGATCGTGGCGGCCCCGGAGCGCGGGCGCACGTTCGTCGCCGAGGACGTGCCGTCGCTGGCCCGGGCCGTGGCCGAGCTGCTGGACGACCCCGCCGAGCGCGAACGGCTGGGCCGGGCCGGACGGGCCTGGATCGAGTCCGAGCGCCAGTGGAAGCACAACGGCCCCCGCTACGCGGAGGTCTTCGAGCGGGTCGCCGGGCCCAGCGTGGACCGCGTCCCCGCCGACCAGCCGGCCGACCACCAGGGAACCGACTAAGGAGCACGGCCGTGCAATTGCAGCTACAGGGATTCCGCACCGAGCCAGGGTCCCCCGTCCACGAGGCACTGGCCGCGGTGCGCAACGCCACCGTTGCGGCCGGCGGGGAACGGCCGTGGCTGGTGGCCTACACCCCGGTCGCCCGGATGAACCCCTACCAGGCCCTGACCTACCGCCACTTCGGCGACGAGGGACTGGCCGTGTCCCCGGTACTGGACCCCGAGTCCTTCGAGGCACTGATCCCCCTGATGGACCAGACCCGGGGCATCGTGCTGCACCTGCACTGGCTGAACACGGTGCTGCGCGGCGCGAAGTCCGAGCAGCAGGCAGAGGCGCTGATGGGAACGTACCTCGAGCGCCTGCGCCGGTTCCGGGACGCCGGCGGTCGCCTCGTCTGGACCGTCCACAACCTGGCCCCGCATGATGCCGTCTACCTCAACGTCGAGCGGGCCCTGCAGCAGTCCGTGGCCGACCTGGCGGACATCGTCCACGTCATGAGTGAGGACACCGCCGAGCTGGTGGCCGACTTCCTGGTGCTCGACCCGGCCCGGACCGTGGTGTCTGCCCACCCCAGCTACCTGGGCGCCTACCCGGACGTCGTCCCGCGCGACCAGGCCCGGACCATGCTCGGCCTGCACGAGGACGAGGTCGTCTACGTGGTCTTCGGGGCCATCAAGGCCTACAAGGGCATCGAGACCCTGGTGGCCGGCTTCGACCGGCTGGTGGCCGGCTCGGACGTCCCGCGCCGCCTGGTGATCGCCGGCGGACCTGACCGGGACGCCAGGACGCGCCGGCTGCTGCGGCGGCTGCGCATGCACCCGCACGTGCTGCTGCACGACGTCAAGGTGCCCAACGACCAGGTCCAGTACCTGCTGCGAGCCGCCGACCTCATGGTGCTGCCGCACCAGGTGGCCCTCAACTCCGGTGCCGCCATGCTCGGACCGAGCTTCGACCTGCCCCTCGTGGCCAACCGGGTGGGCGTGCTGCCCGGCACCCTCGATGGATCCTTCACCGAGTTCCTCACCGGTTCCGCGCCGGATGACGTGGCCGCCAGCCTGCAGCGCGCAGACCGCCTGCTGGTCCCCGAGGCGCGGGCGGCCGCCCGCGCCTTCGCCGCGCGGCACCACGCGGAACGCGTCAGCGCCGACCTGGCGCGGCAGGTCCGCGACCGGTTGGGCGCCGGGACCGGGGTTTTCGGCGCCGGGAACCCCGCTCGCTAGAATCGCGTCGAGCCAGACCATCCACCTCGGGAGACCACCATCGAGCACCACATCATCACCGACGAGCACGGCCCGTCGGAGTCCCGGCAGAATCGGCTCCTGCGGGAACAACTGCGCCGGGCCCACGCGGAGCTGACCGAGGTGACCGCCGAGCGCAACGCCCTGACCGCCCTGTGGAAGCACCCGCTCGGGGTGGAGAGCCTGCGCCCGAAGAGGGAGCTGCGGCGCCGGGCCCGGAAGCTGAGGGAACACCTGGTCCGGTTCCGCGGCAGCGTGCGCGCTGGGGAGCTCTCGCTGCCCGCCGCCGGCCGGACACTCGCCCGGATCGGTTACTACAACACCCTGCGCGAACCCGTCGAGTGGGCCCGTGACCTCCGGCAGGTCCGGCGCCTGGCCGCGGCCGGGCCGTCGGTGGCCGGCAACCAGGCCCTGGCGCCCCAGGGGCCCGAGGGCTATGGGGTGGGCCTGCTGTGGCGGGACGTGCTCGGCGAGGACCTCGGCGGGGACCGCGCCTTCGAGCTCGCCTCGCGCAGACTGGCGATCCGCGCGGGCGCGATCACCGAACAGCTCGATGCCACCGCGCGGTTGGCGGGCACCGACCCGGCCTTCCGGCAGAACCTCGCCCAGGTCAACGGCCGGGCCCGCGAACTGTCCGGCTGGTTCCCGAGGATCCCCGGCCCGGTCGACCCCGTGACGCCGGCCGCGGACAACATCGTGCTGCACCTGGTCAAGGAATCCCGGCCGTTCTTCTCCAACGGCTTCACCTCCCGCAGCCACGAGAACTTCAAGGCCGAGAAGGCCGCCGGCCTCGAACCGGTCGTGCTGACCGAACCCGGCTTCCCCCGCAGCGTGGTGGGGGACGCCTTCGCCCCGGTCGAGGACTTCGAGGGCATCGTCCATCACCGGCTGGACACCGGCATCGGCTACGGCACGGTGCCCAGCGACCGCTGGCTCGAGGACTTCGCCTGGCTGGCCTATCGCAAGGTCCGGGAGATCCGCCCGGCCGTCATCCACGTCTCCTCCGGACGCCGCGGTTTCGAGACGGCGCTGGTGGCCCTGGCACTCAAGGCCAAGACCGGGATCCCCGTGGTCTACGAGGTGCGGTCCTTCTTCGAGTCCAACTGGACCTCGGAGACGGAGGTCGAGGACGACTCGGAGATCTTCCGGCGCCGCGTGGCCGTGGAGAACGTGTGCATGCGCGAGGCCGACCACGTGCTGACCCTCGGCACGGCCATGCGGGACGAACTGGTCTCCCGCGGCGTGCCGCCGGAGAGGATCAGCCTGGTGCCCAACGGGGTGAACCTCGAGAACTTCTCCCCGGGCGAGAGGGACGAGGACCTGGCGTCACGGCACGGGATCACGATGCCGACCTTCGGTTACGTGTCCAACATGGACCACTACCGGGAGGGCCAGGAGCTGCTGGTCCGCGCAGCGGCCCTGCTGCAGGAACGGGGCGTCCGGGCCCAGTGCGTCCTGGTGGGCGGGGGAGATCGCGTCACCGAGCTCAAGGGGCTGGCCGCCGCGCTGAAGGTGAGCGACCGGGTGGTCTTCACCGGCCCCGTCCCGCACGAGAGGGTTCCGGACTACTACCGGCTCATCGACGTCTTCGTCGTCCCGCGGGTCCGGGAGCGGGCGGCCACCTACGTGACGCCCCTCAAGCCCTTCGAGGCCATGGTCCTGGAACGGCCCGTGGTCGTCTCGGACCTGCCGGCCCTGGCCGAGATCGTGGACGCCCCGCACCGCGGGCTGCTGTTCGAGCCGGAGGACCACGTCTCCCTGGCCGACGTCGTGCAGGGACTGCTGGCCGACCCGGCCGAGCGCGCCCGGCTCGGCCGCGCGGGCCGGGACTGGGTCGAGGCCGAACGGCAGTGGAAGCACAACGGGCCGCGGTACCGCACCGTGTTCGAGTCCGTCATCACGCGGGCGCGACGTCGCGCCACCGCAACGACCGAAGGAGCATAGGACGTGGAGCTGCAGTTCAAGGGCATGGTGCCCGAGGAGGGCTCGCCGGTGCACGAGGCCGTCTCGGCCGCGCGCTACTACACCATCCGGGACAACGCCGAACCCTGGTTGTTCGGGTACGGACCCGTGGCCCGGATGAATCCCTACCAGGCCCTGTCCTACGCCTCGTTCGGCGACCACGGGCTGGCGGTCACCCCGGTGACCGATCCCTGGTCCTTCGGCACGCTCGCCCGGCTGCAGGGCCAGAGCCGTGGCGTCATCTACCACCTGCACTGGCTCGCGTTCGTCACCCAGGGCGCCACCAGCGCGAAGGACGCCGCCGTGAGGATCGACCGGTTCCTGGCCGAGGTGCACCGCTTCCGTGAGGCCGGCGGCCGGCTCGTGTGGACCGTGCACAACGTCGTCAACCACGACGCGGCCTTCCTCGAGGAGGAACTGCGCCTGCAGCAGGCCGTCGCCGACGTCGCGGACCTCATCCACGTCATGAGCGAGGACACCCCGCAACTGGTCCAGGAGGTCCTGTCCCTGCCCGCGGACCGGATCGTCTGCGTGCCGCACCCCTCCTACCTGGGCTCCTACGAGGACTACCTGCCGCGGGACCACGCCCGGATCATGCTCGGCATCGAGCCGGACGAGATGGTCTACGCCGTGGTCGGGGCGATCAAGGCCTACAAGGGGATCGAACGGCTGGTGGAGGCCTTCAACCTGCTCCTGGAGCGGTCCGCGCGGCCCCGCCGGCTCATCATCGCCGGCGGCGCGGGATCCGACCGGCAGACCCGTGCACTCGTGAGCCAGCTGCGGATGCATCCCTACGTCCTGGTCCAGGACCGCCGCGTCCCGGGAGACCACGTGCAGCGGTTGCTGCGCGCCGCCGACGTCATGGTCCTGCCGCACGAGCGGGCCCTGAACTCCGGGGGCGCCCTGCTCGGGCCGAGCTTCGACCTGCCACTGGTGGCCGCCCGGGTCGGCGTGCTGCCGTCGCTGCTCTCCGGCGAGTTCACCGAGTTCTTCGACGGCGGCTCCGCCCGGGACGTCGCCGACGCCCTGGAACGGGCCGAGCGGCTGACGACCACCGCTGCCCGGACCGCGGCCCGGGCCTTCGCCGAACGGCACCACTGGCGCGTGGTCTCCCCGCAGCTGGCCCTCGCCATCCGGGAGGGTCTGGGCCTGGACGCCGCACCGCCCGAGGCCGGAACCACCGCCACCGGGGCCGCGCGGGGTGCCGGCCCCGGCATCGCGGGATGAGGCGTCGCGGGGACCTCGTGGCCGCCTACCGGAACCGGCCGGCGGTCGGGCTGGTCGGCTTCTTCGGCTGGGGCAACTACGGCGATGAGCTGTTCCTGCAGCTCTGGCGACGTGTGCTCTCGCCCCACTTCGACGTATCGGTGGCGCACGACGTCCTGGTCCCGCCCTACCTGAGCCGGGACCCGGGCACCGTCGTGGACGCCTACGAGGCGATCGTCATCGGGGGCGGTGACCTGGTGCTGACCGATCGCGTCTCCGAGCTGTACTGGCGCCGGGAATGGCTGCGGAGGCCGGTGTACGTGTGCGGCGTCGGCGTGACCCTGCACGACCGGCTCCGGCGCCAGCCCGTCATCGACGAGATGGCGGAGTTCTTCGGCCATCCCAACGTGCAGTACATCAGCGCCCGGGACGAGGAATCGGCCGCGTGGATCCGTGCCCAGCTGCGGCCGCGCGTGCCGGTCGAGGTCCACCCGGACCTGGTGTTCGGCCTGCCGCTGCCCGAGCCGGACGCCGGCCTGCTGGGCACGGGGGGCCGGCCGACGCTGGGCATCAGCGTACGGCAGGGCAAGTTCGACCAGGACAATGACTATTCCGGGCTCGCACGGCTCGTCGAGGCGGCCCGGGACCACGGTTACGCCATCAGTGTCCTGGAACTGGGCAACGGCAGGCAGCGGCACCGGGACGCCCCGGCCATGGCCCAACTGCCGTTCACCCCGGACTCGGTGGTCTCGGGGCGGACCCCGGACGAGATCTCCGCGGCGATCGGCGCCCTGACGGCCTTCGCGACCATGAAGTTCCACGGCCTGCTGGTGGCCCTGCGCTACGGCATCCCCTCGCTGGCCCTGTCACCGAACACGAAGAATTCCGCCCTGCTGAACTCCATCGGCCGCCCGGACCTGATCGGGGACCTGGACGCCGGACTGGACCTGGCCCCCCGGCTGGGGGGCCTGGAGGCACCCCTGGACACGAGGGTGATCCGGGGCCTGGAGCGGGATGGCACGGCGGCACTGGACGCGCTGGTGCGCCAGATGCGGCTCCAGCTGAACCCGGGGTCCTGGTGGCCGCGCTCATGGTCGGAGGTGCTCCCCGCGCTGGACGAGGTGGTGCCCGCCGCGACCGGCCTGGCACGCCGCCGCATGCGCCTGGCGTGGATCGACCGGGAGAACGAGCGCGCCCGGAGGCGCTAGCGGCGCCGGACGGGAGCCGACGGGTGGTGTGCTGCCGCGGCGCGGCTGCACACCACCCGGCCGACGGGCCCCTGTCCCCGCCGCTGGCGGGTCCGTACGCTCAGACGCCGAACTCGTCGATGCGCTCTCCGACCCCGAGCAGCTGGGCGATGGCGGCCGCGGTCCGCTCGGCGGCCCGTCCGTCGCCGTAGGGGTTCACGGCCTGGGCCATGGTGTCGTACGCCGCGCGGTCGGTCAGCAGCTCGGAGACCTCCGAGACGATCCGCTCCTCGTCGGTGCCGATGAGCTTGACCGTTCCGGCCGTGACCGCCTCGGGGCGCTCGGTGTTCTCGCGCATGACCAGCACCGGCTTGCCCAGGGACGGGGCCTCCTCCTGGACTCCGCCCGAGTCGGTCAGCACGACCTCGGACACGTCCATGAGGTGGGTGAACTCGCCGTAGGCCAGGGGCTCGGTCACCAGGACGTTGTCCAGGCCCTCGAGCGCGGGGAGGACGGCCTCGCGCACCACGGGGTTGCGGTGGGCCGGCAGCACGATGGTCACGTCCTGGAACCGGGCCGCCAGCCGGGCCAGGGCGCGGCCCACCCCGCGCATCGCATCGCCCTGGTTCTCGCGCCGGTGCGTCGTGACCAGCAGCACGCGTCCCGTGCCGGAGGCCACCCGCTCCGCGAGAGCGCCCAGCTCGGGGTCGGTGAACGGGACCTTCTTCTCGACGGTGGTCAGCAGGGCGTCGATGACGGTGTTCCCCGTCACCACGACGTCCTCCTCGGTCACGGCCTCCCGCAGCAGGTTGGCCTTCGACGTGGAGGTCGGGGCCAGGTGCAGGGAGGCGATCTGGGAGGTGATCTTGCGGTTGGCCTCCTCCGGGAACGGGGAGAACAGGTTGCCGCTGCGCAGCCCGGCCTCGGCGTGCACCACGGGGACCCCCAGGTAGAACGCGGCGATCGCACCGGCGGTCGAGGTGGTGGTGTCACCCTGGACCACCACGGCGTCCGGCCGCTGTTCCTGGATGAGGCTGTCGAGACCGGACAGGGTGCGACCCATGATCCCGTTGAGGGTCTGGTTCGGGAGCATGATGTTCAGGTCGGCATCGGGGGTGATGCCGAACAGGTCGTTGACCTGGTCGAGCATCTCGCGGTGCTGGCCGGTCACGGTGGTGAAGCAGTCGAAGCGCTCGTCGGCGTTCAGCGCCCGGACGATGGGGGCCATCTTGATGGCCTCGGGGCGGGTGCCGTAGATCGGCATGATCTTCTTGCGCGTCATCGAATGCTTCCTCGCTGGGTGGTGCTCAGGATGGATACGGTCCGGTCCGATGCTACCGCCGCAACCGTGTACCGCGGGGTTGGACGGCGGCACGCCGTCCGGACGGCGCCGGGCCGGCAGTTCCCATCGGCCCGCCCTGGTCCCCGCCGGCGGTGTCCGGCCAGGTCCGCGGTGACCCGGGTCCACGGCCGTGACCGCCCTATACTGTTCGGCAGTGATGACCGTCCCCAGCCCCCGGCGGCGGCGTCCTGCTTCAGATGAACGGAGAGCACGTGCCGAAGAGCGCCGAACGGGCCGATGCGAAGGTGGCCGTCGCGGCAGGACCCGAACACGTGCAGGTGCGCATGTCAGGCCTGGAGCGAGTGGGGGCCCGGTTGCCCCTGCACCACTACCTCGCCCGGTTGTGGCGGTACCGGGACTTCATCGTCTTCGAGGCGCGCGCCTCCGTGGGCACCCGCAACCGGAACAACCTGCTCGGCAACGTCTGGCTGGTCCTCACCCCCCTGCTCAACGGGCTGACCTACTTCCTGGTCTTCGGCGTGCTCCTGCAGACCAGCCGGGGTGTGGAGAACTACCTGGGCTTCCTCGTCATCGGCGTGTTCATGTTCCAGTTCACCTCGCGGTGCGTGACCCAGGGCGCCAACAGCCTGGTGGCCAACCGGGCCGTGGTCAAGGCGTTCGACTTCCCGCGTGCCGCCATGCCCATCTCGGCGGTGGTCAAGGAACTGTTCGCCTTCCTGCCGGCGCTGGTGATGATGTTCCTGCTCATCCTGGTCCTCCCGGAACAGGAGGAGGTCACCTGGCGGTGGCTGCTGCTGGTGCCGATCCTCTTCCTGCAGGTCCTGATGGGCCTGGGCATCGGCCTGATCCTGGCCCGCTGGGTGTCCCGGGTGCGGGACGTGGCGCAGCTCATCACCTTCGCGATCCGGCTCTGGCTCTACGGCTCCGGAGTGTTCTACTCGGTGGAGCGGTTCGTGAGCGACCCGGACATCCTGGCGATCCTCGAGCTCAACCCCATGCACCAGGTCCTGACGATGACGCGCGAGTCGTTGCTGTACTCCACCACGCCGGGGTGGGACAACTGGCTGATCCTCGGAGGATGGGCGCTGGGACTGGCGGTCGTCGGCACCCTCGTGTTCTGGCGAGCCGACGAGAAGTACGGCAAGGAGGAGACCCGATGACCTCGGCCCCGAAGAAGCGCCTCGAGATGCCCGAGGCCGACGATGACGACGACGAGGACGACCTGCTCGACCCGTCCGGCGACCAGGACACCGCGGCGGCCGCCGAGCGCGCCGTGCCTCCGGCCGTCGACCGCGGCGAGAATCCGGCCCTGGTCCTGGACGGCATCTCGATGACCTTCAAGGTCTCGTCGACCAAGAAGGAACTGCAGGGCAGGCTGCCGTGGCACAAGCGGATCGTGTACGGGGCCGTGCGCCGGGAACCGCGGGTCTCGGTCTACGCCCTGGAGCAGTTCTCGCTCGTGGTGGGCACCGGGGAGTCCCTCGGGGTGGTGGGCCGCAACGGCTCGGGCAAGACCACCCTGAGCCGGATCATCGCCGGCAAGCTGACCCCGACCACCGGACAGGTGTGGGCCCGGAGCACCCCGCAGATGCTCGGGGTGTCCCCTGCCCTGGTGCCCAGCATCTCGGGGCGGCAGAACATCATCCTGGGGTGCCTGGCCATGGGCATGCCGCGGTCCGAGGTGATGGCCCGGTTGCCCGAGATCGAGGAGTCCGCCGGTCTCGGCGATGCCATCCACCTGCCGATGGAGACCTACTCGTCCGGGATGGGGGGGCGGTTGCGGTTCGCGATCGCCACCAGCAAGAACCCGGACATCCTGGTCCTGGACGAGGCGCTGAACACCGGTGACGCCCAGTTCCGAGACCGCTCCAAGGCGCGGATGGAGAAGCTGCGCGAGCAAGCCGGGGCCGTGGTCCTGGTCAGCCACAACGCCAAGCAGATCACGAGTTCCTGCACCCGGGTCCTCTGGCTGGACGCCGGCCGGGTCATCGCGGACGGCGAGACCGAGGAGACGATGTACCACTACCGCAAGTACAACTGGCTGCTGGCCAAGCAGCGCCTCGAGGAGGCCGAGGAGTTCATCATGGGCCTGCGCAGGGACTACCGACCCGTGGAGGTCGTCCGGGTCTGAGACGAGACCCGCACGTTTCCGCTGACCTGGCCGGTGATGCCGACCGGCCCCGTCCACGACCCGAACCGGACCCATGTACCTCAAGACCCTGACCGTCCGCGGCTTCAAGTCCTTCGCCTCGGCCACCACCTTCCACTTCGAACCGGGCGTGACCGCCGTGGTGGGCCCCAACGGCTCGGGCAAGTCGAACGTGGTGGACGCCCTGGCCTGGGTGATGGGGGAGCAGGGCGCGAAGAACCTGCGCGGCGGGAAGATGGAGGACGTCATCTTCGCCGGCACCTCGGGGCGGTCCCCGCTGGGCCGCGCCCAGGTCTCCCTGACCATCGACAACTCCGACGGCGCCCTGCCGATCGAGTACTCCGAGGTCACCATCTCGCGCACCCTGTTCCGCAACGGGGGCTCCGAGTACGCCATCAACGGCTCGTCCTGCCGCCTGCTGGACATCCAGGAACTGCTCTCCGACTCCGGCCTGGGCCGCGAGATGCACGTGATCGTCGGTCAGGGCCAGCTCGACCGGATCCTGCAGGCCAGCCCGGAGGAGCGGCGCGGCTTCATCGAGGAGGCCTCCGGTGTCCTCAAGCACCGGCGGCGCAAGGAACGCAGTGTCCGCAAGCTCGAGTCGATGCGCGGCAACCTCGACCGCGTCCGGGACCTGTCCGAGGAGGTCCGCCGCCAGCTCGGACCGCTGTCGAAGCAGGCCACGACCGCCCGGAAGGCCCAGCGCATCCAGTTCGACGTCCGGGACGCCCGCTCGCGGCTGCTGGCCGACGACGTGCACCGCCAGCAGGCCGAACTGGAACGACTGGGCGCCGGCGACCGGGACCTCGAGGAGGCGGTGTCCCAGGCCGAGGCCGAGGTGACCCTCGCCGAGGAGGCCGCCGCAGCCGTCGCCGCCCGCCAGGCCACGGCGGCCCATGCCTCGACGGCCGCCCGCGAGCACTGGTACCAGCTCTCCACCCTGGCCGAGCGCTACCGTTCCCTGGCCGCAGTGGCCGCCGAGCGCGAACGGTCCCGCCGCACCCCGGCGCCGGCCCCCGCGGGCCCTGACCCGGACACGGCCGAGGACCTGGCCCGCCGCGCCGCCGTCGAGGCCAAGACCGCCGCCGCCGGGGTGGGCCAGGCGCGCCGGGAGCTGGAGGAGGCCAGCCGGGACCGCGACCAGGCCGAGCAGGAGGCCCGTCGCGCCTCCGACGCCTACACGCGGCTGGTGCAGGAGGCCGCCGACCGGCGCCGGGAGGCCGCCGTCGCCGCCGGCCGCGTCGAGGCCGCTCAGGCCACCGAACGGGCCCTGCGGGCACAGGCCGAGCGGGTCCGGACGCGGCTGGCCGAGACCGAGGCGGCGGCGGCCTCCCTGCGTGCCGAACTCACCGACCAGCAGGACCGGCTGGCCGGCTCGCTCGAGTCCGAGGAGGAACTGGACGCCGCCTACGAGCAGGCCTCCGGCACGGCCGACGAGCTCCGCGACCGCCTGCGCCGCCTCGAGGAGACCCTGGCCGCGGCGGAGTCCGCCCAGGGGGCGGCGATCGCCCGCCGGGACGCCCTGGTGGAGGCGCTCGAGCCCGAGGCGGGCGCAGCCGTGACGGCGCTCGCCGACCTCGCACCGGTCGCGCTCGCCGAGGTCCTGCACGTGGACGGAGGGTGGGAGGCGGCCGTCGCGGCGGCCCTGGGCGGACCGGCGGACCAGCTGGTCCTGCCCGGTCACGGTTCGGCCGCCGACGCCGTCGAGGCCGCGGGCCGGCTGGGCGAGGAGGGGGCCGGTGACGCGAGGTTGCTGTACTCGGGTGAGCCCCGCGGTCACCAGGACCCCGGGAGCACAGCACAGGCCCTGCCCGAGGGGCTCGTGGACGCCCTGGCCGTGGTGACCATGGACGCTCCGGGTGCCGGGACGGGACTGGCCGGCACCGTGCGCACCCTGCTCGCCGGCACGGCGCTGGTGGAGGACCTGGACGCCGCCGTGGCCTGGCTGGACTCCGGGCTCCTACCCGGCCGGCTGCACGGTGCCCCGCTGCGCCTGGCCACGCGGGACGGGCACGTGGTGGGACCCGGCTGGACCGACGCGCGCGGTTCCGGTGCCGGCAGCCGCCTGGAGCGCCAGGCCGCCGCGGACGAAGCCACCCGGGCCGCCGCGGAGGCGGGTCACGAGGTGGAGCGCCTGCGGTTCCGCCGGGCGGGCCTGGACCGGGAGGTCCGGGAGGCCGAGGCCGCCGAGCGGTCCGCGCTGGATGCCTTGAACGCCTCGGACGCCCGCTTCACGGCCGTCACCGAACAGCTGGCGCGGCTCAACGAGCAGCTGGCCGGTGCCCACGAGGGCGCCCGCCGCCAGCGTGCCGAGCTCGCCGGGCTGCAGGACCGGCTGGCGGAGGCGACGGCCGCCGTCGCCGCGGCCGAGGACCGGGCCCGGGTGACGGTCGCGGCCCAGGCCGGGGGCGTTGACGGGGACGTGGCCGAGGACACCGGGACCGACACCCGCGCCGACGGGTCAGCGGATCCGTCCCTGCCCGGCGTGGAGGTGACCGGGGCGCGCGAGCGGACGTCCGCCGAGCCCGACCCGGCCGCCCGGGACGCCGCGGAACACCGCGCCGGACAGTCCCGGCACCGTGAGACGGAGGCCCGGCTGGCCCTGCGTGCCGCCGAGACGCTCCACGCACAGGCATCGTCCCGGGCCGAGCAGGCCCGGCGGCAGGTCTCGGCCTCCACCCTGGCCCACCGCGAACGCGAACGGGCCGAACGGACCCGGCTGGCCTGGCTGACCCGCATCGCGGCGGTGTCCTCGGCGCTGTCCCAGGGCCTGGAGCGGCTGGAGGCGGCCGTCGCCCGTGCCGACCGGGACCGGACCGACCTCGACCGGCAGGGCGAGGACCTCGCCGCCGAGCGCCAGCGCCTCCAGCGGGCCGCGGAACAGCACCGCTCCGCCGTGGCCCGGGCCAAGGACCGCCTGCACGCGGCGCGGATGGACCGCCAGGAGCACCAGCTGCGCCTGGACCAGCTCATCGAGCGCGCCCGGGAGGACCTGGGGATGACGCCGGAGTTCCTCATCGAGCACTACGGGCCGCACGTGCCGGTCCCGCTGGCGCCGCCCGCCACCGCAGCCGGTGCGCGCGGGGCCGATCCCGGGACGGAGGCCACCGAGGACGGGCAGGACCCGGCCTCCGTGGCCCGGACGGAGCAGGCCCCCGGTGGGGGAGAGGCGGGGGAGACGACCGCGATGGTGGGAACCGTCCCGTACGACCGGGCGGAGCAGCAGAGGCGATTGCGCCGGGCCGAGCGGGAACTGGCGGCCCTCGGCCGGGTCAACCCGCTGGCCCTGGAGGAATTCGCGGCCGTGGAGGAACGCCACCGGTTCCTGACCGGTCAGCTGCAGGACCTCGACGCCAGCCGCCGGGACCTGCTGAAGATCATCCAGGACGTGGACGACACGGTGCTGCGCGTCTTCCGTTCGGCCTTCGAGGACACGGCCGCCCAGTTCCAGCACGTCTTCGGCACCCTGTTCCCGGGTGGCGAGGGACGGCTCTTCCTCACGGACCCGGAGAACCTGCTGGAGTCCGGCGTCGAGGTCGAGGCCCGGCCGGCCGGCAAGAAGGTCAAGCGGCTCTCCCTGCTCTCGGGCGGGGAGCGGTCCCTGGCCGCGGTGGCGATGCTGGTGGCCATCTTCAAGGCCCGCCCCAGCCCGTTCTACGTCATGGACGAGGTGGAGGCCGCCCTGGACGACACCAACCTCGGACGACTGCTGGAGATCTTCCGCGAGCTGCAGCAGGACAGCCAGCTGATCATCATCACCCACCAGAAGCGGACCATGGAGGTCGCCGACGCCCTCTACGGCGTCTCGATGCGGGGCGACGGCGTGAGCACCGTGATCAGCCAGCGTCTGGACGCTGCCCGGACGTCTCCGGGGGACTGACCTTCGGCAGCGCGCCGGTGCGCGGTCCGCCCGGGGCGATGGGCAGGTTGGTCTCCGGGGCGAAGGCCCACGCGATCGCGCCCACCGCCAGGATGCCGCCGGTCAGGGCGAACGCCCAGCCGAAACCGGCCGCGTCCACGACCAGCCCGGCGATCAGCGGGCCCGAGATCGCCCCGAGGTCGGCCGCCATCTGGGCCGTGGACATCACCGGGCCGGCCTTGCGGTCCTGTCCGACGAGGTCGGCGATGGAGGCCTGCTGGGGTGCGTTGAGCAGGCCGGTGCCCGCCCCGGCGACGACGCACAGTGCCAGGAACAGCCACGGATCCTGCATCCAGCCGATGAAGGCGGTGCCGACGGCGGCCACGAGCAGTCCGATGATGATCAGGGGCTTGCGCCCGTGCACGTCTGAGAGCCGTGAGGAGAAGGTCACCGCCACGATGTTGCCGGCGGCGAACAGTGACAGTGCGGCGCCGGCGATCTGCGGGCCGTCCAGCCAGAATCCGGCTCCCGTGAACGCGGTGGCCGCCAGCAGGGGGGTCAGGGAGTTGCGGATGCCGAAGGTGGCCCAGCCGTTGGCGAAGAAGGACGTCAATGCGGCCCGGTAGGAGTGGTTCTCCCAGGCCTGGGCGACCTGCATCGTCGGCCGGGTGTCCGGCTTGCCGCGGTCCGCGAGGCGGGAGTCCCGCAACAGCACGAACACCAGCCCGGCGGCGATCACCAGGGAGGTGCCGTAGATCAGGAACGGCACCCGGTAGCCGAAGACGGCCAGCAGTGAGCCGACCACCGGCCCGGCGATGTTGCCGATGAGGAAGGCCGAGGCATACGCCCCGGACACCCGTCCGCGGATGGTGGGCGGTGACTTGCGGGCCAGGAAGGCCATCGCGGACACCGTGAACAGGGTCGAGCCGATCCCCCCGAGGGCCCGGAACACCAGCAGCTGCCAGTACTCCTGGGAGAAGGCGATGAGGAACATCGAGGCCGCCACGATGAGCACCCCGGTCATGTACATCGGGGTCTCGCCGAACCGGTTGGTGGCACGGCCGGAGAACGGGGCGAACAGCAGCCGGGTCAGCCCGAAGGCGGACACCACCGCGGACACCGCGGTCGCGGAGGCGTTGAAGGACTGGGCGTACTGGGGCAGCACCGGGGCGATGATGCCGAATCCGATGGCGATGATGAAGGCCGCGGCGATGAGGACCTTGATCTCCCGGGGGATGGGGAGCTGTTCCCCCTTCGCGCGTGCCATATCCACCATCCTCCCACGAGCACCCGGGACACCTCGCTGTGACAGACTGGAGCGGTGGACCCCATCATTCTGATCTCCGTTGCTGTCATCCTCATCGTGGGCATCAGCCTGCTGCTGTTCCTGGACCGGCGGCCGAGGCTGCCGGCGGGCACCTATCCCACCACCCGTGACCCCAATGACCCGGCCGGGGGCGGCTCGACGGCCGTCCTGGACCGGCCCGAGGCCGACCAGACCGTCGTCGGGGACGTGGCCGCGGCCGACTCCGGGCTGATCGACGAGGACCGCGTCGACGCCGGCACGGCCGTCGCCGAGCCCGAGGCCCCCGCCGCGCCGGAACTCGAGCGGCCCGCGCCCGCGGCCGGCCGCCTGGCGCGGCTCCGAGCCCGGCTGGCCAAGTCCAACAACATCTTCGGCAAGGGGCTGCTCGCCCTGCTGTCCACGGACAACATCACGGACGACGTCTGGGACGAGGTCGAGGAGACGCTGCTGCTGGCCGACCTCGGCACCGAGCCCACCATGGAGCTGGTGGACAGGCTGCGCGAGCGCGTCACCGTCGAGGGCTCCCGGGACCCGCAGCACGTCAAGGGCATGCTGCGGGAGGAACTGGTGCGGATGGTCGACCCGACCATGGACCGCCGCCTCGACGCCTCCCGCAAGGACGGCCGCCCGGCCGTGATGATGGTCGTCGGCGTCAACGGCGTCGGCAAGACCACCACCGTCGGCAAGATCGCCCGCGTGCTGGTGGCCGAGGACCGGCAGGTGGTGCTCGGCGCCGCCGACACCTTCCGCGCCGCGGCAGCCGAACAGCTGGCCACCTGGGGCGCCCGCGTCGGCGTGGACACCGTCCGGTCCGAGGAGGACGGGGCGGATCCCGCCTCGGTGGCCTTCGACGCCGTGAGGACCGGCATCGACCAGGAGGCCGACGTGGTCATCGTCGACACCGCGGGACGGTTGCAGAACAAGGCCAACCTGA
Source organism: Citricoccus sp. (assembly GCF_035445025.1). Taxonomy (NCBI): domain Bacteria; kingdom Bacillati; phylum Actinomycetota; class Actinomycetes; order Micrococcales; family Micrococcaceae; genus Citricoccus; species Citricoccus sp. Next base: position 44,591 of record NZ_DAOMPX010000015.1, read on the forward strand.
TGGACGAGCTGGGCAAGATCAAGCGCGTCATCGAGAAGCAGGCGACCGTGGACGAGGTCCTGCTCGTGCTGGACGCGACCACCGGCCAGAACGGGCTGAGCCAGGCCAAGGTGTTCGCCGAGGTCGTCGACGTCACCGGCATCGTGCTGACCAAGCTGGACGGCACCGCCAAGGGCGGCATCGTGGTGGCCATCCAGCGCCAGCTCGGCGTGCCGGTGAAGCTCATCGGCCTCGGCGAGGGCCCGGACGACCTCGCCCCGTTCCAGGCCGAGGGCTTCGTGGACGCACTCCTCGAGGACTGAGCCGAAACGAGCCGGTAACGCGATCCCCCGGTTCGTCACACACCCGAAACACCGCTGCGGGCACCGTGAAACACGGTGCCCGCACTCTTTAACCCAAGCCCGGTGATGCCACCCCCGGCCCCGGAACAGGTGAGAGAGGAACGTGCCGTGGAAGCGATAGAACTGACAGCCGGCCATGTCTGGACGATGGTGTGCGCCGGACTGGTCCTGCTGATGACTCCGGGACTGGCCTTCTTCTACGGCGGCCTGACGCGCGCCAAGGCCTCGCTGAACATGATGATGATGTCCTTCATCTCGATCGGGCTCGTCGCCGTGGTCTGGGTGCTGTGGGGCTACAACATGAGCGGGGGCGAGGGCATCGCCCAGATGTTCGGCAACCCCCTCACCGACGTCGGGCTCTACGGTGCCGTCGGCACCGAGGACCTGATCGGCATCGGCTTCGGCGCGACCTTCGCCATCATCACGGTGGCCCTGATCTCCGGGGCGATCGCCGACCGGGCCAAGTTCAGCACCTGGGTCGTCTTCGTTCCCGTCTGGGTCACCCTCGTGTACTGCCCCCTGGCCTTCATGGTGTGGGGCGGCGGGCTGCTGGGGGCTGAGGGTGCCATCGGCGGTGCGATCGGCGAGGCCGTCGACTTCGCCGGCGGCCTCGTGGTGCACATCTCCGCCGGCGTGGCCGCCCTGGTCCTGGCGCTGCTGCTGGGCAAGCGCCAGGGCTTCGGCACCGACCCCGGCCACCGCCCCCACAACATCCCCTTCGTGATGCTGGGCGCCGCCGTGCTGTGGTTCGGCTGGTTCGGCTTCAACGGCGGTGCCGCCTCCGACGCCGCCCAGGCGGGCCTCATCTGGGTCAACACCCTGGCGGCCCCCGCGGCGGCCATGCTCGGCTGGACCGTCACCGAGACCCTCCGCGGCCACCGGGCGACCTCGATCGGCACCGCCTCGGGCATCGTGGCCGGCCTGGTGGCCATCACCCCGGCCTGCGCCTACGTCGACCCGGTCGGCGCGGTGATCATCGGGCTGCTCGCCGGCGTGGCCTGTGCCCTGGCCGTGGGCCTGAAGTACAAGCTCGGCTTCGACGACTCCCTCGACGTCGTCGGCCTGCACCTGGTGGCCGGCATCCTCGGCACCGTGTTGATCGGGTTGCTGGGCCTGCCCATGGAGGACGGCCGGGCCGGGCTGTTCTACGGCGGCGATGCCTCGCTGCTGCTGGCACAGGTCGTGGCCGTGCTGGTCGCCGTCGTCTACGCCGGCGTGGTGACCCTCGTCATCGGCGCCCTGCTCAAGGCCGTCATGGGCTGGCGCGTCACCCCGGAGGACGAGGAGATGGGGATCGACCAGGCCCAGCACGCCGAGATCGCCTACGAGTTCGGCGGTGGCGGCATGGGTACCGCCTACGCGGCGAACTCCCCGGCCGAGGCCGCCGAGCCGGTCACCGCCCCGGCGCCGGGCGCCGTGCCGCCCGCGGCACGGGAAAGGGTTGATACCCTTGGAAACCGGTAGTTTCCGCCCACGGCGGTCACGGCCGCGCTGAGGCACCCGCTCACGGGGCGGGCCGCACGTCGCGGCCCGCCCCGCCGTCGTCGCCGGGAGCCGCCGCCCGCAGCATGATTCCCAGCGCGGGTCCTCCCGGGCCCGCACCGCACACCGAAGGAAAGTGCCCCGCCGTGTTCAACTCCCTGTCCGACCGCCTGGCCGCCACCTTCAAGAACCTGAAGGGCAAGGGGCGACTGTCCGAGGCGGACATCGACGCCACGGCCCGCGAGATCCGGCGGGCCCTGCTGGACGCAGACGTCGCCGTCCCGGTGGTGCGGGAATTCATCGGCCACATCAAGGAGCGCTCCCTCGGCGAGGAGGTCAGCCAGGCCCTGAACCCGGGCCAGCAGGTCGTCAAGATCGTCAACGACGAGCTGGTGAACATCCTCGGCGGCGAGACCCGCCGGCTGCACCTGGCCAAGAACCCGCCGACCGTCATCATGCTGGTGGGCCTGCAGGGCGCGGGCAAGACCACGCTGGCCGGCAAGCTCTCCCGGCACCTCAAGGGGCAGGGGCACACCCCGATGCTGGTCGCCGCCGACCTGCAGCGGCCCAACGCCGTGCGCCAGCTGCAGATCAACGGTGAGCGCGCCGGTGTCCCCGTCTTCGCCCCGCACCCCGGCGTCTCCAGTGAGTTCGAGGACGCCACGGGCGATCCGGTGCAGGTGGCCCGCGACGGCGTGGCCGAGGCCCGGGCCCGCTACAACGACATCGTGATCATCGACACGGCCGGCCGACTCGGCGTGGACCAGGAACTGATGCGCCAGGCCGCGGACATCCGTGCCGCCGTCCAGCCGGACGAGGTCCTGTTCGTCCTCGACGCCATGATCGGCCAGGACGCGGTGGCCACCGCACAGGCCTTCAACGAGGGCGTCGGCTTCACGGGCGTGGTGCTGTCCAAGCTCGACGGCGACGCGCGCGGCGGTGCCGCGCTCTCGGTGCGCTCGGTGACGGGCAAGCCGGTCATGTTCGCGTCCACGGGTGAGAACCTGGACGACTTCGAGGTGTTCCACCCGGACCGGATGGCCTCGCGCATCCTGGACATGGGCGACGTGATGAGCCTGATCGAGCAGGCCGAGCGCAGCTGGGACAAGGCCGAGGCCGAGAAGATGGCCCGGAAGTTCGTCGACCAGGAGGACTTCACCCTCGACGACTTCCTGGACCAGATGCAGCAGATCAAGAAGATGGGCTCGATGAAGAAGCTCCTGATGATGATGCCCGGGGCCCAGGGCATGCGTCAGCAGCTGGAGCAGTTCGACGACCGCCAGGTCGACCGGATCGAGGCCATCATCCGCTCGATGACCCCGCACGAGCGGGTGGCCCCCAAGATCATCAACGGTTCACGCCGGGCCCGCATCGCCCGGGGATCCGGGGTCCAGGTCTCAGAGGTCAACGGCCTGCTGGAGCGTTTCGGCCAGGCCCAGAAGATGATGAAGAAGATGGCCGCCGGCGGGGGCATGCCCGGGATGCCGGGAATGCCCGGTGGTGCCGGTGGCGCGCGCAAGGGGAAGGGCAAGGGCAAGAAAGCCAAGCCCCGTTCGGGCAACCCGGCCAAGGCCGCCCAGGAGATGCGCGAGCTGGAGGAGCGCCGGAAGCGCTCGGCCCCGCAGGTGCCGGGGTCGGCCTTCGGCCAGGGTGCCGACGGCGCGGGATTCGACCCGTCGTCGCTGAACCTGCCCAAGGGGTTCGAGAAGTACCTCGGCGGTGGCCCCGGGCAGTGACCCGGTGGCCCGGTCCGGGCGGGCCGGGCCGATGGGCCGGTTCCGGTGCGGACGGACGGTCAGCGCACGCCCTGGGCGCGGGTTGCCGGTTCCTGGTGGGGGTGCTGCCGCATGTACTCGTCGAGCACGTACACGATGGGCACCTCATGGGCCGCGGCGATGGACCGCAGGTCGATGACGGTGGCGTGGATGGGGATAGGCGGTAGGCCGCTCACGATGGTCCTCCTGGGGATAGGGGTGTCAGTGCCTCGGTGATGAGGCCTGCATCGCAGATGGCGGGATCCGGCGGACCGGTCTCGCCACCATTGAAGCCCGAGAACGCGGAGTTGGCCAGCAACAATGCGGCAACGGTGGGATCGCGGGGAGAGGGTCGTCACACCCGGGTCACGACGGAATAGTTGAAGCATCAACTGCGTTGTGAGGGGGGATGGCGCGGTTCCCGAGAGGGCCGGCGCCGGACCCCCGCAGCCGAGCAGATCCAGGAGCCCAGCATGTCCCTCACCGTTGACCCCGCGACCGCCTCACGGAACCACCGGCCCATCAGCGGCCGGCCCGTGGACGAGTTGCTGCCGTCCGGCCTGGCCATGGGCATGGTCACCCTGAGGACGGACGACGTCCCGCGGCTGCGTTCCTACTACGAGCAGGCCCTGGGCCTGGTGCCGGTGGCCGAGGACGGCCCCAACGTGGTCCTGGGCCGGGCCGGCGTCCCCCTGGTCGGCATCGAGGAGGCGCGGGGCCTGAAGCTTCCGGCCGAGGGTGAGGCCGGGCTGTACCACGTGGCCATCCTCTTCGAGCAGGCCGCCGACCTGGCCGCGACCGTGTACTCCGCCCTGCGCCACGACCCGACGAGGTTCGTGGGCAGCTCGGACCACTACGTCTCCGAGGCCTTCTACTTCCAGGACCCGGACAACAACGGCATCGAGCTCTACATCGACCGCCCGCGCGAGTCCTGGACCTGGCGCGCCGACGGCCAGGTGGAGATGGCGACCGTCTACCTGCCGTGGGACGGCTTCCTCGACACCCACCTCACGGAGGACGCCGTGGCGGGCCTGCGCACCACGCCGGCCTCGGTCGGTCACGTCCACCTGCAGGTCGGCGACGTGCACCAGGCCGAGGACTTCTACGTCGACGAGCTGGGCTTCGAGAGGACGACGACGCTGGGTTCGATGGCGCTGTTCGTCTCCGCCGGCGGGTACCACCACCACATGGCCATGAACACCTGGAATTCCACCGGCGTCGGGCCGCGCCGCAACACCCTGGGCCTGGGCAGCGTGGAGCTGACCCTGCCGCGGGGTGACGGCCTGGAGGCCGCCGAGGACCGGCTGAGGACCGCCGGGCGCGCCACGCGGCGCACCGACCGGGGCCTGGAGGTTCGCGACCCGTGGAACACCCTGCTGGTGCTCTCCGAGTCCGGCTCCGCGGACGCGCCCTCGTCCGAATAGGAGAATCCGCCGCGAATCTGGCAGAATGTACGGGTACTGAACCGCCGTCCGGGCGACCCTCTATCCACCGGACGGTCGTTCTGTCAGCAGGGCAGGGACCCGTGCCAACCCCACGGCCGGCTTCCGCGCTGCGCCCAGACTAAGAACCAGGAGCTACCACACCCGTGGCCGTTAAGATCCGTTTGAAGCGCTTCGGCAAGATGCGCGCACCGTTCTACCGTATCGTCGTCGCCGACTCCCGCACCCGCCGGGACGGCCGGGCGATCGAGGAGATCGGCAAGTACCACCCCACCGAGGAGCCCTCGTTCATCGAGGTCAACTCCGAGCGCGCCCAGTACTGGCTCTCCGTGGGCGCCCAGCCCACCGAGCAGGTCATGGCGCTGCTGAAGATCACCGGTGACTGGCAGAAGTTCAAGGGTCTGCCGGGCGCCGAGGGCACCCTGAAATCCCCCAAGGCCAAGGAGCCCTTCGTGGCCCCGCAGAAGGGCTCGGTCATCATCCCCGAGGCCATCACGCCCAAGAAGGACGCCGCTGAGGCCCCGGCCGAGGAGTCCGCCGAGGCTCCGGCCGAGGAGACCACCGAGGCCCCGGCCGAAGAGAAGTCTGAGTGACCATGCTGCAGGAGGCGCTGGAACACCTGGTCCGGGGAATCGTGGATTCGCCCGATGACGTCCAGGTGGACCTGCGCACCAACCGGCGCGGCGAGGTCCTCGAGGTCCGCGTGGACCCCGCGGACCTCGGCCGCGTCATCGGCCGCCAGGGCCGTACCGCCACCGCACTGCGCACCGTCCTGGACGGCCTGGCCGGCCACCCGGTCCGCGTGGACGTGGTGGACACGGACCGCCGCCGGTAGCCACCGGTCGGTCCCGCCCCGGCCCCTGCCGGTTGCATGACATGATGGCCCGTGTCCGGATCCGTCCGGGCGCGGGCCATTGCCGTCCCCGGGCCGGACCGTCCGGCCGCCCCCGCACCACCAGTGAGAGGAACCCGCGCCATGCCCGAGAGCACCACCAGCCCACAGGACAGCGTCCGGGTGGCACGGATCGGGAGGCCGCACGGCATCCGCGGTGACGTCACCGTCCAGCTCTACACGGACGACCCGGAATCGCGCTTCGTGCCCGGGGCCGTGCTCGAGGGGCGGAGGGGCTCCGGCGGCCGGGACGGGAACCTGACCGTCGTCCGGGCGCGCTGGAACAAGGACATCCTGCTGCTGGCCTTCGACGAGGTCACCGACCGCAACGGTGCCGAGGAGCTGCGCGGCACCGAGCTGTTCGCCGCCCCGGACGAGCCGGGGGAGGACGAGGGCTGGTACGAGGAGGACCTGATCGGCCTCTCCGTCGTCGTCGACGGTGCGCGCGTCGGTGCCGTGAGCGGCCTGGTCACCGGGGAGGTGCAGGACCTGCTGCAGGTGACGCTGGACTCCGGGGCCGAGGCCCTGGTGCCCTTCGTGGAGGAGATCGTGCCGGAGGTCGACCTCGATGCCGGCACCGTCACCCTGGACCCGCCGCCCGGGCTGCTGACCCTCAACGAGCAGGAGCCCGGACAGCCGTGAGGATCGACGTCGTCACCATCTTCCCGGAATACCTCTCGGCCCTGGACGTCTCGCTGATCGGCAAGGCCCGCCGCGACGGACTGCTGGACATCCACGTCCACGACCTGCGCGAGCACACCGTCGACCGCCACCGCACCGTGGACGACACCCCGTACGGCGGAGGCGCCGGCATGGTGATGAAGCCCGAACCGTGGGCGCTGGCGCTCGAGTCCATCGCCGAGGCCGGCCGCGCGGCCTCCCTGGACCGTCCCGTCCTGCTGGTCCCGACCCCCTCGGGCCGGCCGTTCCGTCAGTCCCTGGCCCAGGAGCTGTCCGGCGCGAGCCATCTGGTGGTGGCCTGCGGGCGGTACGAGGGGATCGACGAGCGGGTCTTCCACTGGGCGCGTGAGCTGTTCGACGTGCGCCTGGTGTCCCTGGGTGACTACGTCCTCAACGGCGGGGAGGTCGCCGCGCTGGCCATGATCGAGGCCATCGGTCGCCTGGTGCCCGGAGTGGTCGGCAACCCCGAGTCCCTCGTGGAGGAATCGCACAGCGACGGCCTGCTGGAGTACCCGGTCTACACCAAGCCCGCCTCCTGGCGCGGACACGAGGTGCCCGAGGTGCTGCTCTCGGGAGACCACGGACGGGTGGCCGCGTGGCGCCACGCCCAGCAGCTCGAACGTACCCGGGCCCGCCGCCCCGACCTCTTGCCCGCCGCGGAGGCCGACGCCGGCTGACGCCGGCCGCCGGCTGACGCCGGCTGGATGCCGGCCCGCGGATCTGGCATAATGGGCCGCTGTGTCAACTGGACATCCGACCTGCCACAGGGGGCGGATGCCGACAGTATGGCCAGCCGGCGCCCAGCAGGGGCAGACCGGTCGACAGCCTGGGCACGCCCATCCCGTCACCCCGCACCGGGGTCACGGCCGGCGCGCCACCGATCACGTGGATGACCTGTGGCGTCCACCAGGAGTATCAGCATGCATATCCTCGACTCCCTCGATGCCGCCTCGCTGCGCAACGACGTCCCCGACTTCCGTCCCGGTGACACCGTCAAGGTGCACGTGAACATCGTCGAGGGCAAGACCGCCCGCGTCCAGGTGTTCCAGGGCTTCGTGATGGGCCGCCAGGGCCACGGCGTCCGCGAGACCTTCCGCGTCCGCAAGGTCTCCTTCGGCGTCGGCGTGGAGCGCACCTTCCCGGTGAACTCCCCGGTCATCGACAAGATCGAACTCGTCACTCGCGGTGACGTGCGCCGCGCCAAGCTGTACTACATGCGCGACCGCCACGGCAAGGCCGCCAAGATCAAGGAGAAGCGCGACTTCGCGACCTCCAAGGGCAACAAGAAGGCCTGATCGGCCCCACGTGCCTGAGTCGCCGCGCACCGGGCGCCGGTCCCCGTCGGGGGGCCGGCGCCCTTCGCGTACCCCGGCCAGCGCCGACCGTCGTCGGGCCCCACGCTGGGCCCTGCCCGTGGCCGCGGTGGTCCTTGCGGCGGTGCTGGCCTCGGCCCTGCTGCGCAGCACCGTCGCGGAGCTGTACCTGATTCCCTCCGGTTCCATGGAGCCCCTGCTGCGCGAGGGGGACCGCATCAGCGTGGACCGGGAGGCCTATGCCTCGGCGCCGGTGGAGCGCGGCGACGTGGTCGTGGTGGACGGAGAGGGCAGCTTCGCCCCCTACGACTCCCGTCCGGCCCCGGTGCGATGGGGCGGCGACGCCCTGCAGTGGCTGGGGCTGGCCCCGGACACCACCGCCTACGTCAAGCGGGTGGCCGGCGTCGGGGGGGACACGGTGAGCTGCTGCACGGCGGCCGGACTGCTCGAGGTCGACGGCCGCCCGGTCCCCGAGTACTACCTGGCCGGACCGCCCCCGGCCTCCCGGATCGAGTTCACCGCCGAGGTCCCCGAGGGCCGGCTGTTCCTGCTGGGGGACAACCGCCACGCCTCCGAGGACTCGCGGTCCCTGCTCGGCGCCCCCGGCGGCGGGATGATCCGGGAGTCGATGGTCCTCGGCAGGGTCGATGCCGTCGTCTCGCCCCCCGGCCGCCGGGAGGACATTCCGGCGGGGGACGGGCGGTAGAGTGGACAGCCGGACCAGCGGAGAGGACAGCGAGATGGCCCAGGACAGCAGCGACGGAACGGCCACTCAGCCGTCCTCCGGTCGTCGGCTCTGGCTGGCCGTGCGCGAGATCGTCCTGATCGTCCTGATCACCATCCTGGCCTCGTTCCTGGTCAAGACCTTCCTGTTCCGCGCCTACTACATCCCCTCCGGTTCGATGGAACAGACCCTCCAGGTCAACGACCGGATCTTCGTCAACCTCCTGGTGCCCGGTCCCTTCGAGGTCGACCGGGGGGACGTCATCGTCTTCCAGGACACCAAGGGCTGGCTCGGTGAGCCGGTCCCGCAGCCCGCCAACCCGGTGCGCGAGGGCCTGGAATTCATCGGCCTGATGCCGGACTCCTCGGAGCAGCACCTGGTCAAGCGCATCATCGGCATGCCGGGGGACCGCGTGGAATGCTGCTCGGACACCGGCCAGCTGACGGTGAACGGAGAGCCCGTCGAGGAGCCGTACCTGCACCCGGGGTCAGCGCCCTCGGACATGCCCTTCGACGTCACTGTCCCGGAGGGGCACGTCTGGGTCATGGGCGACCACCGGGACGCCTCCGCCGATTCCCGCCTGCACCAGCAGGGACCCGGCAACGGCTTCATCAGCCTGGACGATGTCACCGGCCGCGCCGAGGTGATCGCCTGGCCCCTCAGCCGCTGGGGGGACGCCGGTGGCGACCGGGACGCCTTCGACTCCGTCCCCGAGCCAGACCCGGCGCTGACCGGAGCCGGCGGCGGGACGGAATGAGCACGACCCCAACCACCCGCACCGCCCGTCGGCCCGCACGCCGCCGGACCGTGACGATGCCCGGCCTGGACGTGGAGTCCTCGCTCGTCGCCACCCGGCTGGCAGGGGACACCGTCCCCGGGGCCCTGGTCGCCGGCATGGACGAGGTCGGCCGGGGAGCCCTGGCCGGACCGGTGAGCGTCGGCGTGGTGGTCGTGCGCCTTCCCGACGCCGGCCCCGTCCCCGGGGTGCGCGACTCCAAGGTCCTGAGCCCCGCGCGCCGTGAGGCGCTGGTCCCGCAGGTGCTCGCCTGGGCGGCCGCGGCCGCCGTCGGGCACGCCGAGCCGGCAGAGATCGACCGGTACGGGATCACCGCGGCCCTGGCCCTGGCCGGACGCCGGGCCTGGCACCGCGTGGTCCAGGACCTGGGGGCACCGCCGGACGTGGTGCTGCTGGACGGCCGGGACGACTTCCTGCCCAGGGCGCCGCTCGATGCGTGCCGCGCCCTGTCGGCCGGGCCGGGCCGGGTGCACCTGCAGGTCAAGGCCGATGCGACGTGTGCGACCGTGGCCGCCGCCTCCATCCTGGCCAAGGTCGAGCGGGACGGACTGATGATCCGGCTGGCCCGGGAACATCCCGTCTACGGCTGGGAGGGCAACAAGGGCTACGCCGCGGCCGGCCACCGCCAGGCCCTCATCGAGCGCGGTCCGAGCCCGCACCACCGGCTGAGCTGGCGGCTGGTGCCGGAGCCGGTGGCCGCCGAGCAGCCCGTCCTGTCATGGGACGTCCCCGGTGAGGGGACCGGGGGAGAATGGACGGCATGAGCGGCGACGAACTCGAGAACTACGAAGCCGAGATGGAGCTCCAGCTCTACCGGGAGTACCGGGACGTGGTCAGCCTGTTCCGCTACGTGGTGGAGACCGAGCGTCGGTTCTACCTGGCCAATGCCGTGGAGCTCACGGCGCGGTCCGAGGGCGGGGAGGTCTTCTTCGAGGTGCTCCTGGAGGACGCCTGGGTCTGGGACATCTACCGGACCGCCCGGTTCGTCAAGCGCGTGCGGGTCCTCAGCTTCAAGGACGTCAACGTCGAGGAACTGCCGCAGCGCGACGACCTCCAGTTGCCGCAGGACGGTCCGGCACTGGGCTGATCCGCTCCGCCCGCTCCTCCACATCCCGCCCCCTGCGGGTCTCCATCCCCAGTCGGGCCCTCCCGGGGCCCACACCGCCCCCGCCCGCGTCAGGCTGGGTGGTGGAGGTGGAGCAATGGAACACTCTGCAATGTCGCGCACCGGATCCGGGGCATCGGCGGCCCACACGGCGCTCGGCCGGTTCGGCGAGGACGTGGCCGCCCGGTGGCTCGAGGACCAGGGCTACCAGCTGGTCGACCGCAATTGGCGCGGCACGGGCGGTGAACTGGACCTCGTGGCGATCCACCAGGGCTGGTGGGTGGCCGTGGAGGTCAAGACCCGGCGAGGCACGGGGTTCGGCCACCCGTTCGAGGCGATCAGTCCCCGCAAGCTCAGACGCCTGTACCGGCTGGCGCACCAGTGGGGTGCGGCCCATCCGGAGGCGGGGAGGCTGGCGGGCTGGCGGGTGGACGCCGTCTCGGTGCTGCTGCCCTCCGGCGGGGGACTGAGCGTCGAGGTGCTCCGGGACGTCCGGCCATGAGCAGGACACCGGTCATGGGCCGGACCCTCGCCGTGGCCCTGACCGGCATGCACGGCCACCTGGTGGAGGTGGAGGCGGACATCGGCCAGACGCTGCCGGGGTTCGTCCTGCTGGGCCTGCCGGACCAGTCCCTGCAGGAGAGCCGGGACCGCATCAAGGCCGCCTCCCGGAACTCCGGACTGCCCCTCACCCGGCGGCACCTCACCGTGAACCTGGTGCCCGCGGCGCTGCACAAGCGCGGGCCGGGCTTCGACCTGGCCATCGTCATGGCCTCGTATGCCGCGGACGGCCAGGTGCGCCACGTCGACGGCGCCGTGTTCCTGGCCGAGCTGGGCCTGGACGGCCGGCTCCGCCACGCGCCGGGCATCCTGCCCAGCGTGATGGCCGCCGTGGACGCCGGTTACCCGGAGGTCGTCGTGGCCGAGGAGTCCGTGGACGAGGCCAGCCTGGTCCCCGGGGCACGGGTGCGGGGGTACAGGACGCTCCATGACGTCATCCGTGCCTTCGGTGGCGTCCCGGAGGCGCCCCCGCTCACCGCCGTGATGCCCCCGGGGCCGGCGGCCCCGGTCGAGGACCGACCGGGCACGGGTGCGGACGCCGCGGACGGGGCTGGGACCTGGGCCGGTGCGGCCGCGGACCTGGCCGACGTCTCGGGGCAGTACGAGGCACGGTTCGCCCTGGAGGTGGCGGCGGCCGGGGCCCACCACCTGTTCCTGGAGGGCAGTCCGGGTGCCGGCAAGACGATGCTGGCCGAACGGCTCCCCGGGATCCTGCCGCCCCTGGACGACCGCACGGCACTGGAGGCCACCGCGGTGCGGTCCCTGGGCGGGGGAGCCCGGGAGGCGACGGGCCTGGTCCGCAACCCGCCGTTCCAGTCTCCCCACCACTCGGCCTCCATGGCCTCGCTGGTCGGGGGCGGCTCCGGGGTGGCGCGGCCCGGGGCGGCATCCCTCGCCCACGGCGGGGTGCTGTTCCTGGACGAGGCCCCCGAGTTCGACCGGCGTGTCCTCGACGCCCTGCGCCAGCCGCTGGAGTCCGGGACGGTCACCCTGCACCGTTCCGGCGGGACGGTGCGCTACCCGGCCCGGTTCCAGCTCGTGCTGGCGGCCAACCCCTGCCCGTGCGGGTGGGGAGCCGGCCGCGGGAGCCGGTGCCGGTGCACCTCTCTCCAGCGCCGGCGGTATTCCGGCCGCTTGTCCGGTCCGTTGCTGGACCGCGTGGACATCCAGGTGACCGTGCCCGCCGTGGATGCCTCGGCACTGACCTCGGGTCCGGCCGGGGAGGACTCGGCCACCGTGCGCGGGCGCGTGCTGGCGGCCGTGCGGCGGCAGCACGAGAGGCTGGCCCCGCTGGGGCTGACCCGCAACGCGCACGCTCCCGCCACCCTGCTGAGGGACGGCCCGCTGGCCGTGGACCCGCGAGCGCGCGCCGCCGCGGATGCCGCCGTGGACCGGGCCGAGCTCACCGCACGAGGTCACGCGCGGGTCATGCGCCTGGCCTGGACGGTCGCCGACCTGCGGGGCGCGGACCGGCCGGGGGCCGGGGACGTGGACACGGCCCTGTACCTGCGCCGCCGCACCGAGGGTGAGGAGGCCGCGTGAGCACCGAACGGGCCGGACACGCCGAGCGCATCGCCCGGGCCGCCCTCACCCGGTTGGTGGACCCCGGGGACGTCCTCGGCCTGTCCGCGGTCCGGGTATGGGGTGCCGTGCGGGCCCTCGACCTCCTCACCGGACGGGACCAGCCGAGCGCGGACGAGCGCCAGGAACTCTCCCTGTCCGTGCAGTCCGCCGGGACCCCGCTGACGAGCCGGGGCTGGCGGAACGGGCGGGAGCGCTGGAACGCCCGGTCGGGGACGCTCGCCCCGGAACGCGACCTGGAGACACTGCACCGCCTGGGCGGCGGCCTGCTCATCCCCGGCGACCCGGGGTGGCCCCCGGCCGTCGAGGACCTCGGGCCGGCGGCACCCGTGGCGCTCTGGTACCGCGGGACCGGGGGGATGCCCCGGGCGGAGAGGACCCTGGCCGTCGTCGGCAGTCGGGAGGCGAGTGCCTACGGACGGACGGCGACCCGCATGCTGACCGGGGGGATCGGTGCACGGGGGATCACGGTGATGTCCGGTGGCGCCTACGGGATCGACGCCCTCGCCCACCAGACGGCCCTGGGCTCCGGCACGGGGGAACCCGCCACGGTCGCCGTACTGGCCGGCGGACTCGACCGCTTCTACCCCGCCGGCAACGAACAGCTCCTGCGGGACGTCGCCTCGAGTGGACTGCTGCTGTCCGAGATGTCCCCGGGGACCAGCCCCACCCGGCACCGCTTCCTCCAGCGCAACAGGCTCATCGCCGCGCTGTCCGGGGCCGTGCTGGTGGTCGAGGCCCGCTGGCGATCCGGCGCGCAGAACACCGCGGGCCATGCACTCGGACTGGGCCGCGACCTCGGTGTGGTGCCCGGCCCCATCACCTCGGCCACCTCGGCCGGGTGCCACCGCCTGCTGCGGGAGTCGCCGGCGGTGATCGTCACCCAGGTCGAGGAGGCCCTGGAACTGCTGCCCGGAGGCCTGGTGGCCGGATCCGGTCCGGGCACACCGGGGCAAAGGACCCCGGGGACCGGGCCCTCCGGTGGATCCGGTGGCGCAGCGGACGACCGGCCGCATGACCACCTGACCGTGGAGGAGCTGCTGGTGTACGAGGCGTTGCCGATGCGCAACGCGGCACCGGTGGACCGGCTCTGCTCGGTGGCCGGGCTGGGTCCCGGGACCGTCCTGGGAGTGCTCCAGAAGCTGCACCGTCAGGGTCTGGCCGACCAGCAGGCGGCCGGGTGGCGGCGGCGATCCGGCTAGTCCGGACCTGTCGGTGGCAGAGTGGGACCATGTCCGCCACGCCAGATGCCGCCACCCCGGAACGCTCCCGCCCGCCACGGCTGTCGCAGCGGGATCGGTCCTGGGTGGAGGGGTTCGCCGAGTATCTGGTGCATGAGCGGAACCGGTCCCCGCAGACCGTCCGCGCCTACGTCTCGGATCTCGAGGGACTGGTCCGGGACATCGCCGGGCACGCGGGGCTGCCGGTCCAGGACGGTGCCCTGCCGGACGTCCTGGGGGAGATCGACCTGCCGGACCTGCGCGGGTGGCTCGGACGCCTGGCTCTCGCCGGGCGGTCGCGTTCCACGCTGGCACGGAAGGGGGCCTCCGTGCGCGTCTTCATGGCCTGGGCGGTGCGCGAGGGGCACCTGGACCAGGACCCGTCACTCCGGCTGACCTCCCCGAAACGGACCGGCACCCTGCCGGATGCCCTCAGCGCCGACCAGGCCGGACGGCTGCTGGACGCCGCGGGCCAGGCCGCAGGGGCAGGAGGGGGTCGGGCCGCGGGGCAGGAACCACACCGGACCGCGGGACAGGCCACTCAACGGGCGGCAGACCGACCACCCGGGCCCGGCCCGGGGCGGGCGCGGGCTGAGGAGGCGCAGGTCACGCACCGCTCGGGACACCTCACCGTCGAAGAGGCCCGCCGTCGCGCCGTCGCGATGCGTGACGCCGCGATCCTCGAACTGCTCTACGCCACGGGCCTGCGGGTCTCGGAACTGGCCGGACTGGACCGCGCGGACGTGGACCATGAGCGGCGCACCCTGAGGGTCACCGGCAAGGGCGGCAAGCAGCGCACCGTGCCCTTCGGGGTGCCGGCCGGGACCGCCCTGGGCCGGTGGCTGGACCAGGGCCGGCGACACCTGGCGGAGGCCACGGGTTCCGAGGGGCCTCGCCACGAGGACCCGCTGTTCCTCGGCGTGCGCGGGGGGCGCCTGGGCGTGCGCCAGATCCGGGAGATGGTGAACACCTCCCTGGCCGCCCTGGGGGACACCTCCGCCAGCGGGCCACACGTGCTGCGCCACACGGCCGCCACCCATCTGCTGGACGGCGGCGCAGACCTGCGCAGCGTGCAGGAGCTGCTGGGCCACTCCTCGCTGCAGACCACCCAGCTCTACACCCACATCTCCATCGAACGGCTGCGCGAAGGATACCGCCAGGCACATCCGCGGGCGTGAAGCGTCGACCGGCGGGTCGCCCACACCGCGGTATTGGCCCACGTGACGTCGATGATGCACAATGGTGCGGAGGAGCACACGAGGGACAATCGCAAGGCTGACCTCGGACGCTTTCCGAGAACTGAACATCGAGAGGACATGCGGCGCTGGTCGCATCCTCCGGGAGCCGGAACAGGCTCCCCCGCCTGTGGGGTCGTTGGGGAAGACGTACCGCACAGCACTGGGAGGAACGTATGTCTGAAACCATGGTCCGTGGAATTCTGTACATCCACTCGGCCCCTGCCGCACTGTGCCCCCACATCGAGTGGGCCGTGGGGTCGGTTCTCGGTGCGCAGGACCGCCTGGAATGGTCGGCGCAGCCGGCCGCCCAGGGAGCCTACCGTGCCGAGATCGGGTGGACGGCAGCCCAGGGCAGCGGTGCCCGGTTGGCCTCGGCGCTGCGGGGATGGGCCCACCTGCGGTACGAGATCACCGAGGAGGCCTCGCCGGGCTGCGACGGCAGCCGCTGGTCCCACACCCCCGAACTGGGCATCTTCCATGCCACCACGGACGTCACCGGCAACATCATGGTCTCCGAGGACCGGATCCGGTACGCCTACGAACAGGCCAACGGCGATCCCTCGGCCGTCTTCCACGAACTCAGCCTGGCCCTGGGTGAGGCCTGGGACGAGGAGCTCGAGCCCTTCCGCCAGGCCGCCGACGGCGCCCCGGTGCGCTGGCTGCACCAGGTCGGCTGACCGACCGCACCCCACCACCCCTTCCAGTCACGACGAGGCCCGCCAGGTGATCCTGGCGGGCCTCGTCGTGTGTGCCGGTCGGCGGATGTGCCGGACCGTCCGGTCGCGGCGGGATCAGACGCTGCGGAAGACGGAGACGGCGTTGTGGCCGCCGAAGCCGAAGGAGTTGTTCACGGCGACCCGCTGGCCCTCGGGGAGCTGGCGGGGGGTCCCGGTCACCACGTCCAGCGGGATCTCGGGGTCCTGGTTCTCGAGGTTGATCGTCACCGGCGCCTGGCCGTGGTAGACCGCCAGGACCGAGAGGACGGACTCGATGGCCCCGGAGGCGCCCAGCAGGTGACCGGTCTGGCTCTTCGTGGCCGAGACGGGCACCGCGTCGAGATGCCCGGCGAACACGGACTTCATCGCCAGGTACTCCGGCCGGTCACCCACCGGGGTCGAGGTCGCGTGGGCGTTGACGTGGCTGACGTCCTCGGGGGAGGCCCCGGCGGACTCGAGGGCTGCCCGGAGGGCACGGGCGGCACCCAGGCCCTCCGCCTCCGGAGCGGTGATGTGGTAGGAGTCCGAGGTCACGCCCGAGCCCGCCAGTTCGGCATAGATCCGGGCGCCGCGGGCCCGGGCATGCTCCTCGGACTCGATCACCAGGGCACCGGCGCCCTCGCCGAGCACGAAGCCGTCGCGGTCGCTGTCGTAGGGGCGGGAGGCGCGCTCCGGTTCGTCGTTGCGACGGGAGAGCGCCTGCATGGCCGCGAAGGCGGCGATCGGCAGCGGGTGGATGGCGGCCTCGGTGCCCCCGCAGACCACCACGTCGGCCTGACCACTGCGGATCAGCTGGAGGGCCAGGTCCATGGCCTCGGTGCCGGACGCACAGGCCGAGACGGGGGTCCGGGCGCCGGCGCGCGCACCGAGGTCCAGGCTGATCGCGGCCGCGGGCCCGTTGGGCATGAGCATGGGCACGGTCATCGGCAGCACGCGGCGCGGACCCTTGTTGCGCAGGGTGTCCCAGCCGTCCAGCAGGGTCCAGACGCCGCCGATGCCGGTGCCGAAGGCCACGGCGAAGCGATCCGGGTCCACGGTGCCCTCACCGGTCAGGCCGGCGTCTGCCCAGGCCTCGCGGGCGGCGACCACGCCGTACTGCGTGGTGGGGTCCATCCGCTTCATCTCGACCTTGGTGAGCGAGTCGGCCACGGGCGAGCTCAGCTGGGCGGCGAACGTCACCGGCAGCTCGTACTCGGCGACCCAGTCCTGTTCGAGGGGGCGGGCACCGGGCGTTCCGGCCAGGGCGTTCCGCCACAGGGTGGGGACGTCGCCGCCGATCGGTGTCGTGGCACCGAGCCCGGTGATCACGGCTGTGCGGTTCATGTGTCTGCCTTCGGTCGTCAGGGTCGGTGGACCCGGAAAGTGATTCGGGGCCGGCTGGGTCGCAGGCGGCCGGGGTGGTGGCGACGGCCGGTCAGGGGGTCTGGTCCACTGGGGACTGGACCCCCTGACCGCGGCCGGCCGGTGTCAGGCCTGTGCGGCCGCGATGAACTCGACGGCGTCGTTCACGGTCTTGAGGTTCTTGACTTCCTCGTCCGGGATCTTGACGTCGAACTTCTCCTCGGCGTTGACCACGATGGTCATCATGGAGATGGAGTCGATGTCCAGGTCATCGGTGAAGGACTTCTCCAGCTGGACCTCTTCGGTCTCCAGGCCGGTCTCCTCGTTGACGATCTCGGCCAGTCCGGCGAGGATCGCTTCCTTGTCTGCCATGTCAGGCTCCTTTCGGGACGCACTCGTCCACTGGGGTGGTAATCGGTGGTGTTCGGGATACTCCGTCGTCCGGCGGACGAGGAGGTCTGTGGGGCGGTCCCGGGCTCAGGGGAGCCGGACCACCTGGGCGCCGTAGACGAGCCCGGCGCCGAAGCCGATCTGCAGGGCCAGGCCGCCGCTGAGGGAGGGGTCCTCCTCGAGGACGCGGTGCATCGCCAGCGGGACCGAGGCTGCCGAGGTGTTGCCGGTCTCCTTGATGTCCCGGCCGATGGTGACCGTGTCCGGGATCTTGAGCTGCTTGGCCAGCTCGTCGATGATCCGCTCGTTGGCCTGGTGGGGCAGGAAGGCCGCCAGGTCGCCCGGGGCGACGCCGGCCTTGTCCAGGGCCTCCTGGGCCACCTTGGCCATGGACCAGACCGCCCAGCGGAACACGCTGGGGCCGTCCTGGCGCAGGGTCGGCCAGAGCCTGTCCTCGGGGTTCGTCAGGGCCGAGGTGTCCCCGGTCCGCCGCGCGGTCTCGGCGGCGTCGCGCAGGTCCAGCAGGGACCGGGTCATGCTCACGGTGTCCCAGCGCTCCCCGTCCGAACCCCACACGCTGGGAGCGATCCCGGGCTCGTCGGACGCGGCGATCACGACGGCGCCGGCGCCGTCGCCGAGGATGAAGGAGATCGAGCGGTCGGTCTCGTCGATGATGTCCGAGAGCTTCTCGGCCCCGACCACCACGACGTTGCGCGCCATGCCGGAACGGACCAGGGCATCGGCCTGGGCCACGCCGTAGCAGTACCCGGCGCAGGCGGCGGAGATGTCGAAGGCCGGTGCCGGGGTCGCGCCGAGGTTGTGGGCCAGGGCGGCGGCCACGGAGGGCGTGGCATAGGGGGAGGTGACGGTGGAGACGATGACGGCGTCGATGTCCGCTCCGGTCAGCCCGGCCTTCTGCACGGCCTCCTGGGCGGCCTCGGTGGCCAGGTCGAGCAGGGAGGTCTCGGCGTCGGCGCGCCGGCGGGTGACGATGCCGGTGCGCTTCTGGATCCACTCGTCCGAGGAGTCGATGGGACCGGCGATGTCGTCGTTGGTCACCACCAGGTTGCCGCGCGCGGCCCCGACGGACAGGATCCGGCTGCCGGTGGCCGGCACGTACTGGTTCAGGGTGGGGGTGGTCATCTGGTCCTCGACGTTCTGCTGGAGGTCTGGGCGTGCGGTGCGGGCGGGAGCCCGGTCACTCGTGGGTGGTGGTGTGCTCGGCGATGAACGCCCGGGCGGCGTCCAGGTCCTCCGGGGACTTCAGCGCGAGCGTGGGCGTGCCCTTCAGGGCGCGCTTGGCCAGTCCGGTCAGGGTGCCGCCGGGCAGCAGTTCCAGGATGCCGGTCACGCCGGAGGCCTGCAGGGTCTGCATGCACAGGTCCCAGCGCACGGGGCGGGTGACCTGGTCCACGAGCCGGTCCACGACCTCCCGTCCGGATCCCACGGCCTCGCCGTCGCGGTTGGACAGCAGCGTCACGGCAGGATCGGCGGGGGACAGCCCGTCGGCGAAGGCCTTCAGGTCCGGCACGGCCGTGGCCATGTAGGGGGTGTGGAAGGCACCGGCCACCTTCAGGGCGATGACGCGGGCCTTGGCCGGCGGTTCGGCCGCCAGGGCGGCCAGGGACTCCAGCGAGCCGGCGGCGACGGTCTGGCCGCCGCCGTTGGCATTGGCCGGGACGAGCCCGTGGGCTGCGAGCGCGGCGAGCACCCCGTCCGGATCGCCACCGAGCACCGCGGACATGCCGGTCGGCTCGGCGGCCGCCGCGGCGGCCATGCCGGTGGCACGGATGCGGACGAACTCGAGGGCCTCGGCGGCGGGCAGCACGCCGGCCAGCGCGGTGGCGGTGATCTCGCCGACGGAGTGCCCGGCCGCGACCCACCCCTGTGCGGGCAGATCCTTCAGGCCGAGGGCACGGGCGGAGAGCAGGCCGGCCGCCACGATGAGCGGCTGGGCGACGGCGGTGTCCTTGATGGTCTCCTCGTCGGAGACGGTGCCGTGGCCGGTCAGGTCGACGCCGGTGGCCGTGGACCACTCGGCCAGCAGGCCGGACATCCCGTCCAGTTCCAGCCAGGGCGCCAGGAACCCGGGGGTCTGGGAGCCCTGTCCCGGGCACACGATTGCAAGCATGCCCTCTACTGTGTCAAAACCGTGACCTGGTTCCGGGGCGGTAGCGGTACCAAGCTCTGCGCGTCGTTTTGGAGGTTTCCTACAAAAGCCATGGGCCGCTCCCGCCGCCCGGCCGGGGCACCCGCGGCGGTTCGTCGCTAGCCTGCCTCGTCAGGAGGGTATAGCCGGCCCACCGCGAGCGCGGTCTGCAGCACGTAGGCGTCCCGCGGGTTCAGGGGGTCCCAGCCGGTGATCTCGCTGACCCGGCGCAACCGGTAGCGCACCGTGTTGGCGTGGATGAACAGCTCCCGGGCGGTGCCCTCCAGGGAATGACCCAGCTCGCAATAGGTGTCCACGGTCTCCAGCAACGAGTTGCCGGCGGCCCGCAGGGGGGCGTGGACCCGCTGCACCAGCGTCTCGACGGCGGTCCGGTCGCCGTTCAGCGCGCGCTCCGGCAACAGGTCCTGGGCGTGGGTGGGCCGCAGGGCGCGCGGCCAGGCGGCGGCCGCGGCCAGTCCGGCCAGGGCCTCCCGGCCGCTGCGGTGCGCTTCCACGAGGGAATCGGTCACCGGGCCGTAGACCACGGGCCCCTCGCCGAACCAGGGACTCAGGGCACCGGCCGCCCGGGTGGGGTCGCTGACCCCGCCGAGCACCAGCACGAGCCGTTCGGCCTGGACGCCGACCAGGATGTCGAATCCCGAGCGCGCGGCGGTGCGCCGCATCCCGGACAGCCGGGTGGGCAGCTCCGCCTCCGGAGTCCGGCCGGCCATGACCATGACGGAGTTCCCGCCCTTCCAGCCCGCGGCCGCGGCCCGGGAGAGGATCTCGTCCGGTCCCTCCCCGCGCAGCACGGCGTCGAGCAGCACCGCCTCGTTGCGGCTGTCCCAGGCGCCCCGGGTCTCCGCGGCGCGGGCATAGACGTCGGCCAGGGCGAAGGCGATCTCCCGGGAGTACCGCAGCACCGCCTCGCGAACCAGGGTCTGGTCGCGGTCCTGCACGATGCCCGGCACCTGGGCCTCGACCACGTCGACCACGGTGCGGATCAGCTGCAGGGCCCGCTGCAGGCTGATCGAGCGGGTCAGTTCGGTGGGCGCCCCGCCGAACACCTCGCCGAGCACCGTGGTCATGGTGGTGGAGGGCCGCTCGAACCAGGACAGGAACCCGGTCAGGCCGCGCTGGGCGATCAGCCCCAGGGAGGACCGCTCGTCCGGGGTGAGCTGACGGTACCAGGGCAGCGTGTTGTCCAGCCGCTGCAGGGTGGCGGTGTTGAGTGCCCCCAGGTGGGCCCGGAGACGGCGCAGGGACTCCTCGGAGACCTTGCGGGGTGGGGTGATGCGCGTCTCGGACATGCTGACGAGCATAGGCGGGACCGGCGCCGCCGGGCGGCCCGTGACCGGCTCGTCGTTGTGGGGAACCGACAACGACGGCGGCCGGTGAGGTGCGCTGTGCACCTCACC
>NZ_DAOMPX010000016.1:0-15948 GCF_035445025.1 Citricoccus sp.
GCCCCGGTCACCGCGGCCGCCGTCGACGGGGCCCGGGCCCGTCACCGGGTGATCAGGCGTCTCCGCCCGCGTTGCCGGTGGTGCCGGCGTTGACGTCGTCGAGCCGGTACTGCGCGAAGGCCTTGGCCGCGGTCCCGGCCTCGACCTTGCCGTCCTTCTCCAGCATCTGCAGGGTCTTGACGACCATCGAGTGGGTGTCGATGAGGAAGTAGCGGCGAGCCGCGGCGCGGGTGTCCGCGAAGCCGAACTCGTCCGCACCCAGGGTGGCGAAGGCGTTCGGGACGAACGGCCGGATCTGGTCCGGGACCAGGGTCGCGTAGTCGGTGGTCGCGATCACGGGACCCTCGGTGTCCGCCAGCTTCTGCGTGATGTAGGGGACGCGGGCGTTGCCCTCCGCGTTCTCCAGCGCCTCGCGCTCGGCGGACACGGCATCGCGCCGCAGTTCGTTCCAGCTGGTCACGGACCACACGTCGGCGGACACTCCCCAGTCCTTGGCCAGGATCCTGGCCGCGTCGATCACCCAGGGCAGGGACACGCCGGAGCCCATGAGCTGGGCCTTGGGGCCCTCACCCTCGCCCCGGCTGTAGCGGTAGATGCCCTTGAGCAGTCCCTCCACGTCCAGGTTCTCCGGCTCGTCCGGGTGGATGATCGGCTCGTTGTACACCGTGAGGTAGTACATGACGTTGCGGACGTCCTCGCCGCAGTCGTGGTCGCCGTACATGTCCTCCAGGCCCTGCCGCACGATGTGGGCGATCTCGTAGGAGAACGCCGGGTCGTAGTGCTTCACGGCCGGGTTCGTCCCCGCGAGGATCGGGGAGTGGCCGTCCATGTGCTGGGTGCCCTCGCCGGCGAGCGTGGTCCGCCCGGCGGTGGCGCCGATCACGAAGCCGCGGACCAGCTGGTCCCCGGCGGCCCAGAAGGAGTCGCCCGTGCGCTGGAAGCCGAACATCGAGTAGAAGATGTACACGGGGATCATCAGCTCGCCGTGCGTGGAGTAGGACGAGCCCACCGCGGTCAGCGCCGAGGTGGCGCCGGCCTCGTTGATGCCCACGTGGTAGAGCTGTCCCTGCGGGGACTCCTTGTAGGACAGGAACAGGTCCCGGTCCACGGAGAGGTAGTTCTGGCCCTTGGGGTTGTAGATCTTGGCCGTCGGGAAGAACGAGTCCATGCCGAAGGTGCGGGCCTCGTCCGGGATGATCGGCACGATCCGCTTGCCGATGTTCTTGTCCCGCATCAGGTCCTTGAGCAGGCGCACGAAGGCCATGGTGGTGGCGGCCTGCTGCTTGCCGGTGCCCTTCCTGGCGTGCTTGTACGTGGATTCCGGCGGCATCGGGATCTTGTCGTGGTCGTCACGGCGCTCCGGCAGGAAGCCGCCCAGTGCGCTGCGTCGCTCCATCATGTACTGGATCTCCGGCGCGTCCGGGCCCGGGTGGTAGTACGGCACGTTGTACGGATCGGCTTCGATCTGCTCGTCCGTGACGGGGATGCGGTGGCGGTCGCGGAACTTCTTGACGTCCTCCACCGTGAGCTTCTTCATCTGGTGGGTGGCGTTCTTGCCCTCGAAGGACGAGCCCAGGCCGTAGCCCTTGACGGTCTGCGCCAGGATGACGGTGGGCTTGCCCTGATAGTCCATGGCGGCCTTGTAGGCGGCGTATACCTTGTTGTAGTCGTGTCCGCCGCGCTTGAGGCCCCAGATCTCGTCGTCGGTCATGTCCGCGACCATCTCCTTGGTCACCGAGGACCGTCCGAAGAAGTGGTCGCGCACGAAGCCGCCGGACTCCGCCTTGTAGGTCTGGTAGTCGCCGTCGAGGGTCTCGTTCATGATCCGGACGAGCTCACCCTCGTCGTCCTTGTCCAGCAGCTCGTCCCACTCGCGGCCCCACAGGACCTTGATGACGTTCCAGCCGGCACCGCGGAAGTAGGCCTCCAGCTCCTGGATGATCTTGCCGTTGCCGCGGACCGGGCCGTCGAGGCGCTGCAGGTTGCAGTTGATGACGAAGGTCAGGTTGTCGAGCTTGTCGTTGGCGGCGATGTGCAGCGCGCCGCGCGACTCCGGCTCGTCCATCTCCCCGTCCCCGAGGAAGGCCCAGACGTGCTGCTGGGAGGTGTCCTTGATGCCGCGGTTGTGCAGGTAGCGGTTGAACTGGGCCTGGTGGATCGCGTTGATCGGGCCCAGTCCCATGGACACGGTGGGGAACTGCCAGAAGTCCGGCAGCATGCGCGGGTGCGGATAGGACGGCAGGGCGTTGCCGGCCTTGGACTTCTCCTGGCGGAAGCCGTCGAGGTCCTCCTCGGTCAGCCGGCCCTCGAGGAAGGCGCGCGCGTAGTTGCCGGGGGAGGAATGCCCCTGGAAGAACACCTGGTCGCCGCCGCCGGGATGGTCCTGGCCGCGGAAGAAGTGGTTCAGGCCCACTTCGTACAGGGTGGCCTGGCCGGCGTAGGAGGAGATGTGCCCGCCCACGCCGACACCGTCGCGCTGGGCGCGCTGGACGATCATGGCGGCGTTCCACCGCAGGTAGTTGCGGTAGCGGCGCTCCAGTTCCTCGTCTCCGGGGTACTCGGGCTCCTGGTCCACGGGGATGGTGTTGACGTAGTCCGTGGTGGTGACCATCGGAACGCCCACGGACTTGGTCCCGGCGCGCTGGAGCAGCTGGCGCATGATGTATTCCGCGCGCTCCGTGCCGCGTTCCTCGACGAGTCCGTCGAAGGACTCGATCCACTCTGCGGTCTCCTGGGGATCCTTGTCCGGCAACTGGTTCGTCAGGCCGCTCAGGATATGGGAGCTCTCTTCAGCTGCGCTCACGGCAACCTCTCTGTCGGCGGATCATGTCCGCAGTATCTGTGGCCCGGACCCGTCCGGGGTCAGCCGTCCGGGGCAAGTCAGACCGGCCCATTGCTTCCACGTCCGACTGTAACGCCTGCGGACCTTACGGTGGAGTCCAATACATGGACATGGCCCGGTGCTACGGGGCGCAGTAATCTGGGTGGGATGATGCCCGCTTGGTCATCACGGAAACTGCAAGGAGAGATGTGAACCAGCCAGACTCCGCCCCCGCCGTCGGGCGTATTGCGGAGACCAGCGTCGGACCCGCCGCCCGGATGGGGCTGTCCGAAGGCCAGCTGGTCCAGGAACTCGGCTTCGACGAGGACATCGACTTCGACTTCCGGGACGCCCTGGAAGACGAGATCGGCACCGAGTTGCTGACCGAGGAGGACCAGGATCCCGTAGACGCCGTCGTCCTGTGGTGGCGCGCCTCCGACGGTGACGTCGAGGACCTCGCCGACGCCCTGATGGACGCGCAGACCTCGCTCGACGCCGGGGGCGTGCTGTGGTTGATGACGCCGCGTAACGGGCGGGAGGGCCACGTCCTGCCGGCCGACGTCGCCGAGGCGGCGCCGACCGCCGGGCTCCACGTCACCACGACGGCCGGGGTCTCCGCGGACTGGACCGCCTCGCGCCTGGTCGGCAAGCGCAACCGGTGAGCCCTCCCGGTGGCTGAGGCCCCCGCCCTGCGGGACCAGCACGGACAGTCCTGGCCGTGGCCGCCGCTGGCCCCGGATCCGGGGCCGTCCGAGGGGGCCGACGGCGCCTCCGTGCCGTCCCGCTGCTGGCTCTTCTTCCTGCCGGGGGCCTTCACGCCCGTGTGCACCGCCGAGCTGGGCTGGGTGGACGAGCTGGCCGGGCACCTCGCCCCGGCCGGGATCGGGCTGCGGGTGATCAGTTGTGATTCCGCGCCCGTGCTGCGCGCCTTCGGCGACGCCCTCGGGGTGCGCACCCCCCTGCTCTCCGACTTCTGGCCGCACGGCGCCGCGGCGCGGCGCGTCGGTGCCTTCGACGACCGCACCGGACGCGCCCGGCGCACCAGCGTCCTCGTCGACGCCGCAGGCCGGGAAATGCGGCGCGTCGAGGCGGCGCCGGGGCAGGAACGACGGCTGGCCGACCACCTGTCCGGCGACGGGGTGGGGCCGGACCGGGACTGAGGAGACCGTCCGGTGCGGCCCGTCGGTGGTGGAGGGGCCGGCGCTGTCGTCGTCGAGCAGGTCGTCGAGGACGAGAGGGTGACCCCGGGCGCCACCCTCGAAGCGCCTGGAGCGAGGGTGAGGAGCCCTGCGGTAACCTGTGATGGCACGCGCACCCTGCTCGTCGAGGCCCTGGGCCGAGCCGCCGCCGGGGTCCGACCTGCATGAGGGCCTTTAGCTCAGCTGGTAGAGCACTGCGTTTACACCGCAGGTGTCGTCGGTTCGATCCCGGCAGGGCCCACCACGTCCTCCACCCACCACTCCCTCTCCGTCGACTGCCGGATCAGGGGCTGGTCGCAGGGCTGCGTGACGTGTTCGTGACCGGTCAGGTCGAGGTGGTGGGGACCCACCTGCAGCGTGACGCCGATGAGTTCCACCTGGGGATTGCGCTGTGACCCGGTGGTGGCGGCCACCGTGCGCACGATGAGGTCACGCAGGGTTCCGGTGACGTCGATGCCATAGCCGGTGATGCGGATGGTGCGTCCGATGTGTCCCGGGGTGAGGTCGCGGGTCTTCATGGCGGGGTCTCTTTCCGGTCTCCCAGTGTCGGCACCCGCCGCGCACCGGACGTGCCGGTCCGTGCATCGCCGCGTTCTGGTCGGGAGTCATGGGGGATGATGGCGCGCCCGGTGACGTCCGCAGCGGATGTGACATGGGGGAGCCCGGTCCTGACGGTGCGCCGGTTCCTCACGTCACGCATGGTCGGCCTCCGGGGATGGGGGCAGTGGTGATGTTCAGTGCCGTGAGGGTATTCTGTGCCCGCCCGGGGCCCGGTGCCACAGTGGGGTGTACCGCTTTATCAGGACCTCCACCTCGACTGCCCGAGTGCCCTCCACTCGATCGCCTCGTGCTCTGCTCCGGGTTCGCCGGCCCACCGGCGCCTCCCCTCGGGAATGCCGGGCCACTCGCCGGCCGGGAGCCCGGGGGCTGACCGTGCGGGGTGCCCACGCTTTTCATAGGGTCCACCGTGGATGCTCTCCTCACGGTCCATCCAGTGCAACGCCGCCGACGTCCGGCCCGCGCCGGCGCGATGTTGGACGACGGATCCGACCGTGCGGTCCGAAGGGCGGGCCCCCAGTCCGTCCCTTCCGGCCCGGCGCCGCTGCCGACCAGCGGCACTCGCGAGGGTCCCGGTTCCCCAAGGCCGGGGCCCTCGCCCGTGCGTCGTGGCCGGGGGTCCGCCGCGGGGCCTGGCGCCCAGATCCCGCGGAGGCCGGGCAGGGCGCGGCCCCGCGCGTCAGCCGCGGGCCTGCCGGGGTGCGGGGTGGGTGGCGACGGCAACCCCCGGTTTTAGGGGGTCCTCGGCCCCCAGGCCGGGGCTACGCACGCCCGGTCCCGGATGGGAGTGTCGGTCCTGCACGTCCTGGGGAGAACGATCTTGGGGAGCGACACCATGGACACCACCTTCGTCGTCGACGCGCACCGGGCACCCGTGCCCGGTGCGGAGCAGCACCTGACCATCACCATGCTGGGGGCCCTGGAGGTGCGTCGCGGGGACACGGTCCTGGGGCCCCACCAGCTGGGCGGGCCCAAGTCCCGGCAGGTCCTGGAGATCCTGCTGCTGCACCTGGGGACTCCCGTCTCGAAGGGACGGCTCATCGAGCTGCTCTGGGAGGGGGCGCCCCCGGCGGCCTCGGTCTCCACCCTGGAGTCCTACGTCTCCGTGCTCCGTCGCTGCCTGCAGCCGGGCCGCGGGAGGGCCGGGGCACTGAAGACCACGACGGGTGGCTACTTCCTCGACACCTCCATGATCGACCTCGACGTGACCCGGTTCGACGCGTTGGTGCGCCGGGCAGGGCTGTGCCCGCCGGCTCAGGCCTATCCGTACCTGTGCGAGGCGCTGTCGCTGGCGTCCGCGCCGCTGCTGGGCAGCGAACTGCTGCCCGAATGGGCCGAGGCCGAGCGCCGCCTGCAGAACGCCCGGACGGCCGCCGCCATGGTCCAGGCCGCGGACACGGCCCGGGAACTCGGACTGGACTCCGAGGCCGTCGCCTGGTCCCGACGGGTCCTGGATTCCGACGAGCTCAACGAGGCCGCCTGGACGAGCATGATCCTGGCCCTGGAACAGGGCGGGCACCCGGTCTCGGGCCTGCGGGCCTACGAACGGTGCCGGGCCGTCCTGGCCCGCGAGCTGGGCTGCAGCCCCGGGCCCGTCCTGCAGGCTGCCCAGGAGAGACTGTTGCGGGCGACCTCCGCGTCGGGAGACGACTTCGGGCGGGTGATCCACGCGCTGCTGACCATCCAGGGGGTGCTGGAGGGCGAGGGCCCGCGGGATGACCGGCCGGCCCTGGCGGATCCAACGGACCCAACGGATACGACAGACCCCACGGACCGGGAGCTCATCCTCCAGGACGCCGGCACCGTCATCTCGGGGTACCTGCAGCGGGCCCTGCCGGTGTCGTCCTGACCCGCCCGACCCACTCGTTTCGATCGGTCCTCGCGGTCCTGGAGGTCCGGCGGGGCGACTGGTCCGGTCAGCGCTCTCCGACACCGCGTCCACGTGGTCCGTGCGGTGGTGCGTGCTCGTGGCGCGGCGTCCGTCCCGTACGGGTACTCGATCACCGCCCGTTTCCGCGGACGGGAGCGATCCCGCGTTGCCTGCCTCCTGGTCACGGCCCTACGGTGAGGCCTCCGGAGATCCCCTGTCCCCCCGGGGGACCCCCGGCCGCACACCGTTGGAGACCGCCACCGTCCGGGAGCAACCGATGACCGTCCTGACCGCACGCCCGTCCACGCCCGCTTCGGCGGGCGTCCGCAGACCGCGCCCGGCCGAGGGGGATCCGTTCCCCTTCTGGCCGGTGATGCACCACCCCTAGGCGGGGCCATGGGCACGCTCGTGGGACTCCCGGACGCCGATGCCGTCGGCACGCGGGGACACCGGTTGCGCGTGGTCGTGATCGATGACCACCGGACCTTCGCCGACCTGCTGTCCGGGGCCCTGGCCAGGGAGTCCGACCTCGACTGCGTGGGCCTGGCCGCCGGCGTGGCCGAGGGACTCGCGGTGTGCGCCGGACTGCGGCCGGACCTCGTGATCCTGGACTACCAGCTGCCGGACGGTGACGGACTGCAGGCCGCCGAGAGGATCCTGGCCCAGGACCCCGCGGTCCGCATCGTCATGCTCACCGGGTTCCCCACGGCGCCGGCGATCCGGCGGGCCGCAGCCATCGGGGTGTGCGGCTTCCTGCCCAAGGACGGGGCCCTGAGCTCATTGCTGGAGGTCGTGCGCAGCGTCCGTCCCGGCGGGTTCCTCGTCGCCCCGGCCCTCATCGCGGGACTGGACATGCCGGGGAGCGGCTCCACCGGTCCCGGCCCGAGCCTGACCGCCCGTGAACTCGACGTCCTCCGCCTCATGGCCCAGGGGTATGACGTGACCCGTAACGCCAGGACCCTGGGCATCTCCACCCATACCTGCCGGGGTTACGTGAAGTCGATCCTGGCGAAGCTGGACGCCCACAGCCAGTTGGAGGCGGTCGCCGCGGCCACCCGGCTGGGCATGCTCGGGGTGGGGTGAGCGATGTTCCGTCGGCCGGACCGGAGACACCCGAGGGATGTGCTCCCTGCCGAGGAGGGGTCGGCGGTGCGGCACGCGATCGGCAGGTTCCTGGTCACCGGGCTGGTCGTGCTGCTGATGGTCGCTGTCCCCGTCACGATCTGGGTGCGCGGGGTCGCGCACGAGATCGTCGTCCGGGACGCCCTGGAGCGGACGCAACGGCTGGCCGACCACGTGGTCTCCGCCGCCATCGTCGACGACCTGCAGGCCGGGGACCCGGTGGCGCTGGCGCAGGTCGAGGATCGTCTGGCCCCCTGGGTGACCGATGAGACGATCCGCCGCGTGAAGATCTGGAACGCGCAGGGAACGGTCCTGTACTCGGACGTCCCGGAACTGATCGGCTCCACCTTCGACCTCGAGCCCTGGGCGCAGCAGCTGCTGGACGGAGGACCGGGCACCGTCAGCGTCGGCGAGCAGGCCGGGGACGAGAACGTCTACGAGGCGGGCGACGGGGTGTTCGTCGAGGTCTACGTGGCCTCGCGCGCCGCGGGGCAGGACCCGGTGCTGGTCGAGGTGTACTTCGACGACCGGGTTCTGCTCGGTCCGCAGGGACACATCCTGCTCCGGATGACGCCCGTGCTCCTGGTGGCCATGGCCGTGCTGCAGGGCGCGCAGCTCATTCCCGGCATCCGGCTGGCCCGACAGGTCCAGGACCGCCAACGGGAACGCCGGGCCATCCTGCAGCAGGCCATCGAGGCCGGTGAGCGCGAGCGCGTCCGCCTCGCCGTGGCCCTGCACGACGACATCCTCCAGGACCTGGCGGGGCTCGCCTACACCCTGGAACCGGCCGACGGCGACGCCTCCGGTCAGGACCCCGGTGCGGTGCTGCGGCAGAGCATCGTCAAGCTGCGTGCCATCACCTCGGACCTCTACTCCTCCCCGGTGGACGCCAACACGCTGCCCTCGGCACTGGGCGTCCTGGCGGAACGCACCCGGGGCCGGCAGATCACCACCGTCGTGCACGTCGACCGGGATCCCGGGCTCGACGAGGCCCAGGCCACCGCGTGCCACCGGATCGCCCGGGAGGCCATGATGAACGTCGTCAAGCACGCCGGGGCCACCGTCGTGCACCTGGACCTGGTCCGGCGGGGGAGCGAGGTGACGCTGTCCATCGCGGATGACGGCGTGGGTCTCGACGCCGGCGCCCCGGCGGTTCCCGGCCACTTCGGTCTGCGCATGATGGCCGACGTCGCCGATTCCGTCGGTGCCCGGTTGTCCACGCGCCGTTCCGCGGCGGGGGGCACCGAGATCACCGTGACGTTTGCCGTCTCTCGCCCTCACCGCGCCGTCTGACCCCGTGCCGCCCTGCACCTTGCACCGCCCTGCACCTTGCACCGCCCGTCGAGCCGGGGCGCGCGATGTTGGTTTTTCCCAAGCTCGTTCGTCCACACTCCCTCCAGGGAGGGCACGGCACCAGACGGTGAGGAACGAGCATGGCGATATCCCGACGACACGTCATCCTGTTCGGCGGCCTGGGCGTCATGGGCGCCGGGGCGGCCGCGGTCCCGTGGGAGAACGTGTCCGCGAAGTCGGCCAGCAGGCTCGACGACCGGCAGATGCCCCGGCCCTACGCCGCCGAGTTCACCCAGCCACCGGTCCTGAAGCCCACCTCGGTGGGCATCGATCCGGACGACGGGGCACGCATCGAGAACTACACGGTGACGCAACGCGCCGCCACGGCGCGGATGCTGCCCCGGCTGGACACCCCGATTCTGGGCTACGACGGCCTCTTCCCCGGGCCGACCATCGAGGTCGAGCGGGGGACGAAGACCACCCTGACGGTGCGCAACCAGCTGCCGGCGACCCACCCCGCGCACGGACACGTCCTGGCGACCTCCACGCACCTGCACGGCTCGGCCTCGCTGCCGCAGTACGACGGGTACGCCAACGATGTGACGATGCCAGGCTTCAAGAAGACCTACCACTACTCGAACGTCCAGAACGCGCGCAGCATCTGGTACCACGACCACGGTGTCCACTTCACCGCCCTGAACGTCTACTCCGGGCTCGCGGGCCAGTACCGGATCCACGACGAGCTCGAGCGCGGCCTGCTGCCGCAGGGCGAGTTCGACGTGGGCCTGACGATCACCGATGCGATGTTCGCCCGGAACGGGGCCCTGGGCTACGACGACAACGATCACTCGGGGCTCTGGGGCGACGTCATCCTGGTCAACGGGGTGCCCTGGCCGCGCATGAGGGTCAAGCGGCGGATCTACCGGTTCAGGATGCTCAATGCGTCCATCTCCCGGTCCCTTCGGCCGTACCTGACGTCGGGAGAGGCCATGACCATCGTCGCCACGGACGGCGGGCTCATGCCCCGGGCCGTCGACGTCGCCCAGTGGCGTCATGCCGGTGCCGAGCGCTACGAGGTCCTGATCGACTTCTCGAAGTACAGGGCCGGCACCCGGGTGGAACTGCGGAACCGCTCCAACGAGAACAACCGCGACTACGACCACACCAACAAGATCATGGCCTTCGACGTGGTCGACGACCCCGTCGACACGTCCGACCCCACCTGGAACACCCCGCCCACGGTGCTGGACCCCGGCGGCGAGGTGATGAGCCTCACGAGCAAGATGGCCGGGGCCAAGCGGTACATGCGGGTCAAACGCGACGACAGGACGAACCTGTGGACGCTGAACGACAAGACCTGGGGGGCGGTCATCGCCAGTGGGTACCAGGACGTCTTCGCCCAGGTGGGCCTCAACACCGTGGAGGAGTGGGAGATCGAGAACAAGTCCGGCGGGTGGTTCCACCCCATGCACATCCACCTGGTCGACTTCAGGATCCTCAGCCGCAACGGCAGGGCGCCCTTCCCCTATGAGTCCGGTCCCAAGGACACCGTCTATGTCGGCGAGGGCGAGAAGGTCAGGCTGCTGATGCGCTTCGGCCCCCACCAGGGCCGGTACATGGTCCACTGCCACAACCTCCCCCACGAGGACCACGACATGATGACGCAGTTCCGGGTCGGGCTGAAGGCCAACGCACCGGACCCGTGGGACCCGATCGACGCCGCGCGGCCCGAGCTGGACGACGACTGATGACTGCACGGCGCGAGGCAGCACCGCGCCGTGCAGGACCCGCCCACCCCGGCCGCGTGGCGGGCGGGGTGCTCGCGGGGTTCCTGCTGGCGCTCGCCGCCCTCCGGCTGTGGGTCGTCGAACCCGTGCACGTCACCTCCGACAGCATGGTTCCCGCCGTGCACCCCGGGGCCTACGCGCTGGTGCTCACCACGCCCGCCGCCCGCGACGGGCTGGTACCGGGCGACCTGCTGGTCTTCAACGCCCCCGACGGCGGGTCCACGAACCTCAAGCGCGTCATCGCCCTCGGGGGACGGGAGGTGGCCATCCGGGACGCCGTGGTCTACGTCGACGGTGCGGGGCTCCGCGAACCGGGCATCGACGCCTCGGCCATCGACGGGACGTACTTCGGGCCCCTGACCGTTCCGCAGGGCAGCGTCTTCGTCCTGGGTGACAACCGCAGGACCTCCGTGGACTCGCGGCATCACGGTCCCGTTCCCCTGGACCGGGTCCGCGGCAGGGTCCTGTTCCTCTGGGATGGCGCCGGGTGACCTGACAGCCGATGCCCACCGGGAGGGCGCCGTGGACACTCCGGGAACACGCCGCGACTCCGCGCATTGCCGGAGCGGCACCCCGGGCCGCGGAATCCCGGCCGGCCCGACGGCCCGGGGACCGCTTCCTCACCGGGTGTGGTGGTCCGTTCCGAGGCTCAGGCGCACGGATCCCGGTCCCTGGAGCTCGAGCCGGACGCTCTCGTTGGGGATCTCGAAGACCATGGTCACCGCGAGGGTCTCACCCCGGGCGACCCGGTGCCGCTCATGACTGGTCCACAGGGGGCTCGCCGTGAACCCGACGATCTCCCGGATGCTGTAGTCGGCCGCCGCGAAGTCGATGCCACCGGGCTCGACCGCCGTCAGGTCCAGCAGCAGCCTGACGCGGTGGCCCCCCGCGGCGATCGGCCGGGCCAGGCCCGGTGCCGGCGTCGGTGGGGCCCAGGGGGCCGACTCCAGGGGGATGATGCCCTGGATCAGGGCCATCCCGCCGGCCACGGTGGCCACGGCGCCCAACGGCGTCGCCGGGGCGGGCGGCGGGTGCAGCAACCGATGGACGCCGAGTCCGCCGCCCATCACCCCGAGGGCCGCCACGGGAATCAGGGCGAGGACGGAGCGGCGACTGGGCCGGCGCCCCGGTCCGGTCGCGCTCCGGGTGTCCTGGGATAATTGCGCGGTGGCCATGCCGCATCCTCTCGGGGCGACCCTGTGGAAATCTTGATGAACGCCCCGATGGCGCCCCCCGTGACGGCCCCGGCACGGCGCACCGCGCACGGCCGGGCATCATCGGCGGGCATAATTGACAGGCATTGCCCGTTGAGGGGATGTCGTCACCGCGCCCCCGGGGCAGCGGCATCGCCAGCCTTCCGAAGGAACACAGACCCATGGCCTCCATGACCCGGACCATCTTCAAGTCCAAGATCCACCGTGCCACCGTGACGCACGCGGACCTGCACTACGTGGGTTCGGTCACCGTGGACCAGGACCTGCTCGACGCCGCGGACATCCTGCCGGGCGAGCTCGTGGCGATCGTGGACGTGACCAACGGGGCCCGGCTGGAGACCTACACCATCGCCGGTGAACGCGGTTCGGGAGTGCTGGGCATCAACGGCGCCGCCGCCCACCTGGTGGATGTGGGGGACACCGTCATCCTCATCACCTATGCGCAGATGACCACCGAGGAGGCCCGGTCCTTCCAGCCCACGGTGGTCCACGTGGACGCCGGCAACCGCATCGTCGAGCTCGGGCACGACCCGTCCGAGGCGGTCTCCGCTGGGTTGGAGCGCCCGCCTCACGCCGTGGCGCGCTGACTCCTGCGTTCCGCCGGTGTTCACCGGCGGTTCACCGGGGACGACGCCCGGTGACGGAACCGGGTGGCGCGTGGGGACGATGATGGACAATGAAGTCCAGTCCCCACCGTGCCGCACCCGGGGGGTCCGCCGACCACGCTTCTGGTCCGGGACCCCGGCGTCGGCCCCTTCGAAGGAGAGTCGAGATGCTGCTGACGCCGGACGCGCCCCGGGAGAACCTGCGCGAGTTCATCGACAAGATCCGTGACGGCGGCTTCCAGGTGGTCGACCGCCACACCCCGGACCCGGACCTGATCGACCCCCAGGGCCGGGCCGTGGACACCTGGCGGGAGGACTACCCGTACGAGACGCGGATGTCCCGCGAGGAGTACGAGGTGGAGAAGTACAAGCTGCAGATCGAGCTGCTGAAGCTGCAGTACTGGGGCGAGGACTCGGGCCAGCGGCACATCATCGTCTTCGAGGGCCGCGACGCCGCCGGCAAGGGCGGGACCATCAAGCGCTTCACCGAGTACCTCAACCCGCGCACCGCCCGGGTCGTGGCGCTGAACAAGCCCTCGGACCGCGAACAGGGCCAGTGGTACTTCCAGCGGTACATCAACCACTTCCCCACCGAGGGCGAGATCGTGCTCTTCGACCGTTCCTGGTACAACCGGGCGGGCGTGGAACGCGTCATGGGCTTCAGCACGGACGAGCAGTACACCACCTTCATGAGCCAGGTGCCGCTGTTCGAGAAGATGCTCGTGGACGACGGCATCCACCTGACGAAGTTCTGGTTCTCCGTGACCCAGTCCGAGCAGCGCACCCGCTTCGCCATCCGGCAGATCGACCCGGTGCGCCGCTGGAAGCTCTCGCCCATGGACCTGGAGTCGCTGGACCGGTGGGAGGACTACACGGCGGCCAAGGAGGCCATGTTCCTGCACACGGACACCGACCACGCACCGTGGACCACCATCAAGTCCAATGACAAGAAGCGTGCCCGGCTCAACGCCATGCGCCATTTCCTGTCCCAGTTCGAGTACGAGGACAAGGACCACGCGGTGGTCGGCACCCCGGACCCGCTGATCGTGCGCCGCGGCCGGGACGCCGTCGGGGACTGACGCATCGCGGCGCCCGCAGGCAACGGCCTGCTGGGACCGCATGGGCGCCCCGAACAGTCCTGCGCACCGCAGGCGGGGCGGTGAACGCCGCGGCCGGCCTCGCCGACCACGTAGGCTGGTGGGGTCCGGGCCGCCCCCGAGGGGTGCGGCCGGAATTCCACTGTTGGCAGCAGCACCTCCGGCGTGCTGGGAAGGAACGGCATGAAGGCTGACATCGGCGTCACGGGGCTGGCGGTCATGGGGGCGAACCTGGCCCGGAACTTCGCGCGTCACGGGTACACCGTGGCCCTGCACAACCGCAGCAGGGCGCGCACCGACGCGCTCGTGGCCGAGCACGGCGAGGACGGGACCTTCATCCCCACGGAGACGCTGGCCGAGCTCGTGGAGTCCCTGGCCACCCCCCGCCGGGTGCTCCTCATGGTCCAGGCCGGCCGGCCCGTGGACGACGTCATCGACCAGCTCGTGCCGCTGCTGGAGGCCGGGGACATCGTCATCGACGCCGGCAACTCGCACTATGAGGACACCCGCCGGCGCGAGGCGGCCCTCGCGGCGAAGGACCTGCACTTCGTGGGGATCGGCGTGTCCGGCGGCGAGGAGGGCGCCCTGAACGGCCCCGCCATCATGCCGGGCGGCCCGCGCGAGTCCTACGAGGCGCTCGGCCCGCTGCTCGAGGACATCTCCGCGAAGTACGAGGGCGACCCCTGCTGCGCCTGGATCGGCACGGACGGCGCCGGCCACTTCGTGAAGATGGTCCACAACGGCATCGAGTACGCCGACATGCAGGTGATCGGGGAGGCCTACGACCTCCTGCGCAGCGTCGGGGGCGTGGAACCGGCGGAGCAGGCCGTCATCTTCGAGCAGTGGAACCGCACGGAGCTGCGCAGCTACCTGATCGAGATCACCGCCGACGTCCTGAGCCAGGTGGACGTGGCCACCGGCCAGCCGATGGTCGACGTCATCGTGGACGAGGCCGGGCAGAAGGGGACCGGCCGCTGGACGGCCATTTCCGGGCTGGACCTGGGCGCGCCCGTGGCGGCGATCGCCGAGTCCGTGTTCGCCCGCTCGCTCTCCAGCCAGACCGCCGCGCGGTCGACGGCCCGGGAGGTCCTGGGCGCGGGCGCCGACGCCGTCAGCGCCCCGCGGGAACTGCAGGACCGGGACCACGAGGCCTTCGTCGAGGACGTGCGCCTGGCCCTGTACGCCTCCAAGCTGGTGTCCTACGCCCAGGGCCTGGACATGCTCTCGGCGGCCGCCGCTCAGTACGGCTGGTCCCTGGACCTGGGCACCATCGCATCCCTGTGGCGCAACGGCTGCATCATCCGCGCCGACCTGCTGGACACCATCATGAAGGCCTACGGGGGCCGGGACACCACCCGTCACCCGGAGCCGGGCACGCTGGCGGAGGGCCAGCCGCTCAACCTGCTCTTCGCCCCGGAGTTCAGCCAGGCGCTCGCCGCCGCGGTGCCGGCCTGGCGCCGGGTGGTCGCGGCGGCCGTCTCCGCCGGGGTGCCCGTGCCGGTGTTCTCC
Organism: Citricoccus sp.; assembly: GCF_035445025.1. Lineage (NCBI taxonomy): Bacteria > Bacillati > Actinomycetota > Actinomycetes > Micrococcales > Micrococcaceae > Citricoccus > Citricoccus sp. Next base: position 15,076 of record NZ_DAOMPX010000016.1, read on the forward strand.
TCGGCCCTGGCCTACTACGACGGACTGCGCCGGGACCGCCTGCCGGCCGCGCTCACCCAGGGCCTGCGCGACTACTTCGGCGCGCACACCTACCGCCGGGTCGACCGCGAGGGCACCTTCCACACCCTGTGGTCGGGAGACCGCTCCGAGATCTCGGCCTGAGGCCTCCACGACGCCGGCCGGCCGCCTTCCGAGGGGAAGGCGACCGGCCGGCGTCGTGCTGGGGTGCTGCGCGAGCGTCTCGCGGGGCGTCAGATCCACATGGCGGGGTCGACGTACTCCGCGGGGTCCACGGCGGGCTTGTGCTCGCGGGGTTCCCGGTGGCGCCACGTGGCCGGGACGCCGGTGGCGATGGAGCCGGCGGGGGTGTCCTTGACGACGACGGCGTTGGCGCCCACCGCGGTGCCCGCGCCGATCTCGACCGGGCCGAGGATCTTGGCACCGGCACCGACGACGACCCCGTTCTGCAGGGTCGGGTGCCGCTTGACCTTGTCCAGGGACCGCCCGCCGAGGGTGACCCCGTGGTAGAGCATGACGTCGTCGCCGATCTCGGCCGTCTCACCGATCACCACGCCCATGCCGTGGTCGATGAAGAACCGCCGGCCGATCGTCGCGCCCGGGTGGATCTCGATCCCGGTCAGGGTCCGGGCCACCTGGGAGACCACGCGCGCCGGGGTCTTCAGGCGCTCGTTCTGCCACATCCGGTGCGTCAGCCGGTGCGCCCAGATCGCGTGCAGGCCCGAGTAGACCACGGCAACCTCCAGGTCGCCGCGGGCCGCCGGGTCGTGCGCCCGGGCGTTCGCGATGTCTTCCTTGAGGCGGGACAGGAAACCCACTGGAGGCCTTTCGGTCGGTGGCTGGTGCCGGCGGTGT
>NZ_DAOMPX010000016.1:16048-27235 GCF_035445025.1 Citricoccus sp.
CGGCGGTGTCTTGACTGTAGTGCGTGCCGCGGGCCCGTGATCAGCCGCGGATGTCCTCGTACAGGACGGTGGAGATGTACCGTTCGCCGAAGTCGCAGACGATCGCGACGATCAGCTTGTCCCGGTTCTCCTCCTTCCTGGCCTCCTCGATGGCCGCGGACACGATGGCCCCGGAGGAGATGCCGCCCAGGATGCCCTCCTGGGTGCCCAGGTCACGCGCGGTGGCGACGGACTCCTCGAGGGTGGCGGCGTACACCGCGTCGTAGATCTCCTGGTCCAGGATCTCCGGGATGAAGTTCGCGCCCAGGCCCTGGATCTTGTGCGGGCCCGGCTTGCCCCCGGAGAGGATGGGGGAGTCGGCCGGCTCGACGGCGACCAGGCGCACGTCGGGCTTCTGCTCCCGCAGGTAGCGGCCGGCGCCGGTGATGGTGCCGCCGGTGCCGATGCCGGCCACGAAGATGTCCACCTGGCCGTCGGTGGCCTCCCAGACCTCGGGACCGGTGGTGGTGTAGTGCGCCTGCACGTTGGCCTGGTTGGCGAACTGACGGGCCCAGACGGCGTTGTCGGACTCCGCGACGATCTGCTGGGCCTTCTCCAGTGCCCCGCGCATGCCGTCGGCGCCGGGGGTCAGGACGATCTCCGCCCCGTAGGCGCGCAGCATCACGCGGCGCTCGTTGGACATGGTCTCGGGCATGGTCAGGATGACCTTGTACCCCCGTGCGGCACCGACCATGGCCAGGGCGATGCCCGTGTTGCCGGAGGTGCCCTCCACGATCGTCCCGCCCGGGCGCAGCTGGCCGGAGGCCTCGGCGGCATCCACGATCGACCGGCCGATGCGGTCCTTGACCGAGTTGGCCGGGTTGTAGAACTCGAGCTTGACGGCGACCTGGCCGGGCAGTCCCTCGGTCAGCCGGTTGAGCCGGACGAGGGGGGTGTTGCCGACGGCCTCGGTGATGTTGTTGAGCAAGGTGGCCATGAGGGTTTCCTTTGTCGAAGTCGGTGCAGGGACTGAGGGCGGCGGGCCGGTGGCCGGCACGGGCGCTGGACCCGGGCGGCGACGTCCGGGTCCTCGGGAATCAGCCTATGTCAGTGGCCTGCTGAGCTGAGGCTCGACCAGCCACGCCGAGTAACGCTGCCGGACCTTGGCCAGTTTCGGGGTGATGATCACGTGGCAGTAGCCGGCATCGGGCCGGTTCGTGTAGAAGTCCTGGTGGTACCACTCCGCCGGATACCACCGGGCGGCCGGCTCGATCGTGGTGACGATCGGGGCGGCCCAGTTGTCCTGGTTGCGTTCGATGGCGGCCCGGAACAGGGCCTCGTCCTCGGCGCCGTCAGCGAACAGCGCCGAGCGGTACTGGGTACCCACGTCATGTCCCTGGCGGTTCAGGGTCGTCGGGTCATGGCCCGTGAAGAAGATGTCCAGGACCATGTCCGCGCTGATGACGGACTCGTCGAAACCCACCCGCACCGCCTCGGCATGACCGGTCCTCCCCGAACACACCGTCTCGTAGTCCGGGTCGGGCCAGTCGCTGCCCGTGTAACCGGACTCGACGGACGTGATGCCCCGGAGGCGCCGGTACACGGCGTCCAGGCACCAGAAGCAGCCACCGGCCACCGTCAGCACCCGGTGGGAGCCGCGGGCTCCGGTCACGTCGTCGGACGGGTTCTCTCGCACGTCGTCACTCACAACGGGGTACAGCACGGGGGAGCGCGGGTTCATTCCCGACTCGGGCACAATGGCCCTATGAGCGCCGCAACGCCGACCCCGTCCTCCCCGGCCGAGCCGGAGGGGACGGACCTCCGCGACACCGACCGCATCCCGACCCTGGCCCAGGTGCTGGAGGCCTTCGAGCAGTTGTGGCCCGCGTCCCTGGCCGAGGACTGGGACGCCACCGGCCTGGTGGCCGGCCGGCCCGGCCGGCCGGTGCGCCGCATCCACTTCGCGGTGGACCCCGTCCAGGACGTGGTCGAGGAGGCCGTGGGCGCCGGTGCCCAGTTGCTCGTCACCCACCATCCGCTGCTGTTGCGCGGCGTGCACTCGGTGGCGGCCACCGGTTTCAAGGGCGAGGTCCTCCACAGCCTCATCGAGGGTGGCTGCGCGCTGCTGACCGCCCACACCAACGCCGATTCCGCCGTCGGGGGCGTCTCCGACGTCATCGCGGACGTGCTCGGGCTGCAGGAGGTCACGCCGCTGGTCCCGGCCGCCGGGGGACTGGCCGAGGAGGGGCTCGGCCGGGTGGGCCGGTTGTCCCGGGCCATGACACTGGGCGACTTCGCCGCCCGCGTGTTCTCGGTCATGCCCGCCGTGGCGGGCGGGGTGCGCGTGGCGGGGGACCGGGACGGGCTGGTCAGCACGGTGGCCGTCTGCGGAGGCGCCGGGGACAGCCTCTTCGACCAGGTCCGGGCCGCCGGGGCCGACGTGTACGTCACGGCGGACCTGCGCCACCACCCGGCCTCCGAGGTGCGGGAGGCGGCCCGGCTGACCGGCGGACGCCCCTACCTGGTGGAGGTCTCCCACTTCGGCAGCGAGTGGCTGTGGCTGCCGGCCGCCGCCGAGGCCCTCGACACCCTGCTCACCGACCGCGGCTTCGACGTGGAGATCGCGGTCAGCGCACTGAACACCGACCCCTGGGACTTCGTCCTGACCCCCGGCTCCTGAAGGAGGCCCGCATGACCGATTCCGCCACCCCCGCGACCCCGGCCACCACGGCGACCCCGGCCGAACAGCTGAGGCTGCTCGACCTGCAGGCGCTGGACACCGCCCTGGACCAGGCGCGGTCGCGCATGCAGCAGTTGCGCCAGGATCCCGGGTTCCGTCAGCTGCAGCAGGCGGTCGCCGACCGCCAGGCCGAGGCCGACCAGGCCACCGCGTCGCTGGCCGCGGCGCAGGCCGCCCTGGCCGCTGCCGATCAGGAGGTCTCCTCCGTCCGGGCCCACCGGGAGCGCAACCAGAAGCGCCTGGACGCCGGCGAGGGATCGGCCCGGGACCTGGAGAGGATGATGCACGAACTCACCACGCTCGCCGAACTACAGGACCGCCACGAGGAGACGGAGCTGGAGGCCATGGACGCCGTGGAACAGGCCGAGTCCGCGCAGGCGCAGGCCCACCGGCTCCTGGCCGAGGCGCAGTCCGCCGCCCGGGACCGCGGGGCAGCGCTGAAGGCCGAGGCCACCGAGGTCTCCGCGCGCGGCAACGAGCTGACCAGGGACCGCACCGCGCTCGCGGCCACCCTGCCCCCCGGACTGGTCGCCCGGTACGAGAAGGTCCGGGCCCGCACCGGCGGGATCGGGGCGGCGCGGCTGGTCGGGAACCACTCGGAGGCCTCCGGCATGCCGATCAGCCCGGCGGACCTCGCGCAGATCGAGCGGGCGCCGGCCGATACGCTGGTGTACTGCCCGGACTCCGGGGCCATCCTGGTCCGGGCCACCGAGGGCTGAGCCCCGCCGGCCTCCGGCCGGCCACCCGTCCAGAACCAGAGAGAAGTGATGCCCGTGTCCGAACGCGTCCTGCAGGTCGAGGCCGACGGCGGCTCCCGCGGCAATCCCGGAGTCGCCGGCTACGGTGCCCTCGTTCGGGATCCGGCCACCGGGAAGATCCTGGACATCGACGCCGCCCCGCTGGGCAGGGCCTCGAACAACGTGGCCGAGTACTCCGGGCTCGTGGCCGGTCTGACCATGGCCCGGAACCTCGACCCCGAGGCCCGGGTGCACGTGAAGATGGACTCCAAGCTCGTGGTGGAGCAGATGAGCGGGCGCTGGAAGATCAAGCACGCGGACATGCAGAAACTGGCCGGCCAGGCCCGGGCGATCCTCCCCCCGGGCAGGGTCACGTACGAGTGGATCCCCCGGGAGAAGAACAAGGACGCGGACCTGCTCTCGAACGAGGCCATGGACGCCGGCGCGTCCGGACGCCCGTGGGTCCGCGCGAAGTCCGGGATCCGGGTGGCCGGCACCGCGGCTGCCGGATCCACGGCGACGAGGACCGCGACGTCCGCCCCGGAACCGGCACAGGCGCCCGGGCGTCAGCCCGTGCAGGAGAAGCCGGCACCGGAACCGGTGCCGGCCGCGACCGGGGCAGCCGCGGCGGACAGCGCCGGACGGCCCGCCGACGCCGGGACACCGCGGCGGGCGGGCCGGCTGCACCACGTGGAGATCTGGGTGCAGGACCTGGCCCGCGCCCGCCAGACGCTGGGCTGGCTGTTCCAGCAACTCGGCTACCAGGTCAGCGGAGAGTGGTCCGAGGGCACCAGCTACCAGGGCGCCGGGGAGTACCTCGTGCTGGAGTCCGGACCGGACGTGGGTCCCGGCGGTCATGACCGGCTGCGTCCTGGGCTCAACCACCTGGCCTTCCAGGCCGGCACCCGGGCCGAGGTCGACGCGCTGGTCGAGGGCGCGGTCCACCGGGGCTTCACGGTGCTGTTCGCCGAGAAGCACCCCTTCGCCGGGGGACGCAGCCACTACGCCGCCTACCTGGAGGCTCCCGGCGGTTTCGAGGTCGAGCTCGTGGCCGAGGCGGGCACCGCCTGACAGGCTGGGGCGCCGCGGACCGCCGTCACGGGCGGTGACGCCCGCCAGGGGACGCGGACGGGACCGGGGCGTCGCCTCACTCGGCGGCGTCCAGCCCCCGTTGCCTCAGCAGCTCGCGCTGGTTCGGGTTGACCGAGGGCCGGAAGGGCAGCTCGACCACCTCGGCCGCCACGGGCCGTCCGGTGGTGTCCGCGTACTCCTCCGGCAGGTGCACCCAGAGCTCGGTGCCCAGGCCGGCGAGCTCCACCGGGACGTACCCCATGGCGATGTTGTGACCCAGCTCCGGCGAGTACCAGGGGGAGGTGACGTAGCCGACCGGGTCGGTGTCGACGTCGGGACTGATCAGCCAGAAGTCCGGGGCGTAGTCCTCGATGGGCGCCCCGCCCAGCCGCATCCCCACGAGCTGGTGGGTGTACGGCGGGGTCCCCGCCTCGACCTGCCGCCGGGCCTCCTCCAGGGCCGCCTTGCCCACGTACTCGCCCGCCTTGCCCCGGGGGACCTGATAGCCCAGGTTGACCTGGAAGGGCAGGGTCTCCTGGTCCATGTCCTGGCCCCAGGACAGGATGCCGGCCGCGATCCGACGGTGGTGCGCGGGCGCCACGACGGCCAGCTGGTGTGGCCGGCCCGCCTCGAGGACCGCGTTCCACATGGTCTCGGCGTGCAGGGTCGCGTCCTTGAGGTAGATCTCGTAGCCCTTCTCCCCGCTGAACCCGGTCTGGGAGACGATCACGTCACAGCCCGCCACCTGCCCGGCGAGCAGGCCGTACGGCGGCAGTCCGGCGACCGCGTCCCCGAACAGGTCTGTCATGAGGTCCACGGACTTCGGGCCCTGGACCTGCACGGGGCAGACGTCGATCTCGCGGATGTCCACGTCATACCGGCGGCCCACGTTGACACCCTGGAGCCAGAACAGCAGGTCCGAGTCCGAGAGGCTGAACCAGAACTCGTCCTCCGCGAGCCGCAGCAGGACCGGGTCGTTCAGGATCCCGCCGGCCTCGTTGCACAGGATCACGTAACGGGCGTGCATGACGGGGATCCGGGTGGCGTCCCGGGTGATGACGAAGTCGACGAAGGCCTCCGCGTCCGGGCCCTGGACCCGGATCTGCCGCTCGACCGCCACGTTCCACAGGGTCACGTGGTTCACCAGGGAGTCGTACTCGACCATCATGCCGCCGTCCTCGGGGGCCACGTAGCCCCGGGGGTGGTACATGCGGTTGTAGACCGAGGCCCGCCAGCAGCCGGCCTCCATGGACAGGTGCCAGTACGGCGACTTCCGCACGCGCGTGTCGATCAGCATCTGGACCGGGGTGGGCCCGGACTGGCGCAGATTGATGGGAACGGTGCGGTCGGACTGCACCACGGTGGGGACGTTGGGATTCACGGCGGATCATCCTCCTGCGCATCGGATCCGACCACCGTAGCGGCCCGCCCGGGCCGGGGAAAGGTCCCGGTCACCGCCGGTCCCGGGGGATGAAGGAGGGAGGCGACCGGCTCAGACGGTGGAGTACCGCTCGGGCAGGGTGACCTCCAGCCGGCCCGGCCTCGACCCGGGGGTCTGCGACGCCGGGACCAGGTCCACCGTCCAGTCGTACGGACCGGCGGCCGAGCCCGCGGCCGCCACGACCTCGGCCGCCGTCTCCGGGGACCGGGCCGCCCGGGGGCCCGCCAGCAGCAGGGCCCGGGCCACCAGCCCGCGGGTGTGCTTGGCGAAGTGCGAGACCACGGTGCGCTCGCCGTTGCGCACCTGGAACACGTCCACCGTCACGGTGGTCTCCGCCGGGGCCTTCCACTGTGCCGCGTACCCGCCCGAGCGGCAGTCGACGACCACGCCGGCGTGCGCGGCCTTCTCGTCCAGCAGCGGAGTGAGCCGGGGCTTCCACCACGAGGACATCCGTCCGATGGTCGGCAGCGTGGCGGTGACCGTCAGGCGGTGGTTGGGGATCCGGTCACCCAGGGTCAGCACGCCGAACAGGCCGGAGAAGACCAGCACCTCCTCACGCGCCCGGCGGCGGGCGACCTCCGGGAGGGAGGCGTAGTCCAGGGCGTCGTAGAGCACCCCGGTGAAGACCTGGTGGGCCGGGCCGGCGGGGGCCGTGTCCAGGACGAGGTTCGCCTCGATGTCCGACAGCTTCGCCCGGCCCACCCCCAGGACCTCGGCGGCGTCCGGTGCCGTGGACACCGCGGCCAGGGTGCCCATCACCGTGATGCGCTCGCCGGTGAGCGTGGGAAGGAACAGGGAACTGAGCTCCATCGGGGCGCCGGAGCTGGGAGTGGTCTTGCCCTCGGAGGGCGGCAGCAGGATGAGCACCCGAACAGCCTAGCCACCGGGCGGGGGAGGGCCGCCGCCACGAGTGGGGGTGGGCGTGGCGGTAGACTGGGTGGCCGGGACAGGCCGGTGGACGGTCGCAGGGCATCGCGTGCGATGCCGTGAGGAACGTCCGGGCACCACAGGGCAGGATGGTGGGTAACGCCCACTCGGGGTAACCCGCAGGACAGTGCCACAGAAAGCAGACCGCCCGCACGGTGGGTGCGTGCATCCACCGGCGCGGGTAAGGGTGAAAGGGTGGTGTAAGAGACCACCAGCGGTCCGGGTGACCGGGCCGGCTCGGTAAACCCCATCCGGTGCAAGGCCGAACAGGATGCGCTCGCAGGGCTGCCCGCCCGAGCATCCGGGTTGGCCGCTCGAGCCCGTCGGCAACGGCGGGCCTAGATGGATGGCCGTCACCGTGGTCCGGGCAACCGGTCACGGCACAGAACCCGGCGTACAACCGGCCTGTCCCACCCCCGGCGAGGGCCGGCGTCGTTCCCGAGAAGGGGAGACGACGCCGGCCCTCGCCGCTGTCTGGTACTGCTACCGGTCCTCCCGCTCCTGCCGGTGTCCGGGGTGGGCGGCATCGGCCGGGGACGGATCCTCCTGGGGGCCCGGATCCTCCGGGGCCGGGACCGGGGCGTCCAGGCGGTCGGGCACGCCGTCGTGGTCGGCATCCCGGGGCCGCGCCGCCTGGATGGCGATGGCCTCCGTCACGAGGCCGAACCCGCTGTCCGGGTGCTTCTCCACGGCGATGGAGACCGAGTCCTCGAGGACCTGGCGGGCGATCCTGTCCTGCAGCATCAACGGATCCCGGCGCAGGTCCTTCCAGATCGCCACGCACAGCAGCAGCATGACCAGGACGAACGGCAGCGCCGAGACGATCGTGATGTTCTTGATGCCGTTGAGTGCCTCGGCGGGCTCATCGCCGCCGGCCAGCAGCATGGCCGCGGCCGCGCCCCCGACGGCCAGTCCCCAGAAGATGATCACCTTGCGGGAGGGGTCCGTGGTGCCCCGCTCGCTCAGGGTGCCCATGACGATCGAGGCCGAGTCGGCGCCGGTGACGAAGAAGATGGCGATCAGGAGCACCGTGATGCCGGTGACGATGAGCGTGAGCACCTGGTTCATCGGCAGGGCGCCGAGCATGTCGAACAGGATCAGGTCGAAGTTGATGTCCGGCGCCCCGTCCACGATCGACGCGAGCTGGGCGCCCGTGTCCCCGGCCTGCTCGGCGCGCTCCTGGATGCCGATCGCGCCACCGCCGAAGATGGTGAACCACACCAGGGAGACCGCCGAGGGAACCAGCAGTACGCCCACCACGAACTGGCGGATGGTGCGGCCTCGGGAGATGCGGGCGATGAACATCCCGACGAACGGGGTCCACGACACCCACCAGGCCCAGTAGAAGATGGTCCAGGTGCCCAGCCACTCCTGCATCGTCTGGTCACCGGAGCCGGTGCGGGAGGCCATCACCGGCAGGTCGTTGATGAAGCTGCCCACGGCGTTGGGGAGGATGTTGAGCACGAACAGCGTGGGTCCCAGTATGAAGACCAGCACCGCCAGGAGCAGGGCCAGCACCATGTTGATGTTGGACAGCCACTGGATGCCGCGGGCGATCCCGGACACGGCGGAGGCCACGAAGGCCAGGGTGAGGATCCCGATGACCATCACGAGGATCGCCGTGGTGGCCTGTTCGATGACCCCGGCGGACTGGAGACCGCCGCCGATCTGCATGGCTCCCAGGCCCAGGGAGCAGGCGGAACCGAACAGCGTGGCCAGGATGGCCAGGATGTTGATGACCCTCCCGCCCCAGCCGTTGACCGCCTTCTCCCCGAACAGCGGGGTGAACATGGAGGAGAACAGCTGGCTGCGGCCCAGCCGGAAGGTGCCGTAGGCGATCCCGAGGCCGACCACGGCGTACATGGCCCACGGGTAGATCGTCCAGTGGAACAGCGTGGTGCCCATGGCGACCCCGGCGGCCTCGGGGGTCTGGCCCTCCACGGTCCCCGGGGGCGGTGCCATGTAGAAGTACAACGGTTCACCCACGCCGTAGAACACCAGGCCGATGCCCATGCCGGTGGCGAACATCATGGAGATCCAGGAGACCGTCCTGAACTCCGGCTTCTCCTCGTCCTGGCCGAGGTTGATGCGCCCGAAGCGGCTGAACGCCACCACGATCACGAAGACCGCGAACACCGTGGCGGCGATGACGAAGAGCCAGCCGGTGTGGGTGATGGTCCAGCTCAGGGCGTCGGCGGAGAAGGCCCCGAGGGAGTCCGATCCGATGAATCCCCACAGCACCATGGCCAGGGCGACGGCGCCCGCGATGCCGAAGACCCAGGGATCGATCCCCGTGGCACGGTCGGTGCGGCGCGGGGGCCGCTTGCGTCTTTCCCTCAGTTCGTTGACCAGGTCTGCCGTCGACTGTGTCTCATGGCTCATGTGGCGTCTCCGGGGCCCGTCGGCCCCGGCCCTCCTCTCGAGAGTGATGCACGCGTGGCGCGACGTGTGGAAGGTCCGCGTGTCACGGATGATGCGATTGACTGCACCCTATCCCGTGACCAGTCCGCGGGTCAGTGGCGCGGTCCTGCGAATATGGACCGTGTCCACCGGCCCCGCCGTGACCGGCCCGGAACCGGTCACCGGGCCGCAGTGGCCCACGCCACAGGGTGGGCGCGCCCACCACATGGCTACATGCGGAACCGGGGTGGTGCGGAAACACTAGACTGGGTCCGGCCGTATACCGACCGGGTACGGCAGGCCGGACGGGCCGTGACCGTCTCCACTACCGGGTGCCCACCGGCGCCCGTGCAGCGACAGCGCAGTCGCCCCCTGGAGGCAGGGGCTTGAGGGAAGGACCTACCGTGGCAGAAGAGACCACCGGAATCGCGCAGGACCAGCGCGCCGCCTGGAACAACCGGGAGGAACTGGCCGAGAAGATGGTTCCGCTGATCGGCACGTTGTACCGGGACCACAACGTGATCACCAGCATCTACGGCCGCCAGCTCGTCCACAAGGGCGTCATCGACATCATCAAGGCGCACCGCTACGCCCGGCAGATCGACGAGTCCGTCCTGCCCGTCGAGGACACCTTCCCGATCGTCGAGGCCATGGCGGGGATGAACCTCGGCGCGGCCTCCGTGGACCTGGCCAAGCTGGCCAACAAGTACAAGGAGACCGGGGGAGACCTGCAGTCCTTCCTGGACACCGAGCTGGCTGAGGTCGCCGGCAAGGGCGGCGGGGGCCTGCACGAGCCCACCGACGTGGTCCTCTACGGCTTCGGCCGGATCGGCCGCCTGCTGGCCCGCATCATCCTCTCCCACGAGGGCGGCGGCTCCTCGCTGCGCCTGCGCGCCATCGTGGTGCGGAAGAACTCCGACAACGACCTGGTCAAGCGGGCCTCCCTGCTGCGCCGCGACTCGATCCACGGCCCCTTCGAGGGCACCATCACCGTGGACGAGGAGAACAACACCATCACCGCCAACGGCACCGTGATCCAGGTGATCTACTCCAACGACCCGGCCAGCATCGACTACACCGCGTTCGGCATCAAGGACGCGGTCGTGGTGGACAACACCGGACGCTGGCGTGACGAGGAGGGCCTCGGCCAGCACCTGAAGTCCAAGGGCGTCGCCAAGGTCCTGCTCACCGCACCGGGCAAGGGCGATATCAAGAACATCGTCTTCGGCGTCAACACGGACGACATCACCGAGCAGGACACCATCCTCTCGGCCGCCTCCTGCACCACCAACGGCATCACGCCGGTGCTCAAGATCATCAACGACGAGTACGGCATCGACCACGGCCACGTGGAGACCGTGCACGCCTACACCAACGACCAGAACCTCACGGACAACTTCCACAAGGGTTCGCGTCGCGGCCGCGCGGCGGGCCTGAACATGGTGCTCACCGAGACCGGTGCCGCCAAGGCCGTGGCCAAGGCCCTGCCCGAGCTCAAGGGCAAGCTCTCCGGCAACGCCATCCGCGTGCCCACCCCGAACGTCTCCATGGCCATCCTGAACCTGGAACTGGAGAAGGAGACGTCCGTCGAGGAGCTCAACGCGCACCTGCGCAACGAGTCCCTGACCGGTGCGCTGCGCGCCCAGATGGACTACATCCACTCCCCGGAGGTCGTCTCCTCGGACTTCGTCGGCTCCAACCGCGCCGGCATCGTCGACGGCCTGGCCACCATCGTCAACGACGGCAAGAACGCCATCGTCTACGTCTGGTACGACAACGAGTTCGGCTACTCCTGCCAGGTCGTCCGGGTCATCGAGAAGATGGCCGGCGACGCGGTGCCGGTCCTGCCCAGGGACTGACCACGGCCTGACCCGACCCGACGGCGGTCGGTC